>DASQMG010000312.1:0-1650 GCA_035645595.1 Flavisolibacter sp.
ATTGGATAAAGTGGGCTTAAAATCGAAAGGCTTTAAGATGACTTTTGAAATGAGTGGCGGCGAACAGCAGCGTGTGGACATTGCGAGGGCTTTACTAAATTCTCCTAAATTAATATTGGCCGATGAGCCGACCGGTAACCTGGATCCTGAAACCTCGGACGAGATTATGAATCTCTTAATTACAATTGCCAAAGATTATGGCACTTCAGTAATAATGGCAACGCATGACTATATCGTGATACAAAAATTTCCTGCACGAATGGTACGGAAAGAGGGTGGCCGGGTGCATGACAACGCTACCATAACTCACTAAGATTATGGGCGTTCAACGCATTATTGTAGGAGCGCAAAATTGTTAGCCGTCCCTTTATCTGAGTGGCGGTAAATTCTTCCTGCATCAGGGTCGCGATTTCTTTTTGCCAGTCTTCGGCAGCCTCTTTAATACTTACACCTTCCCTGATGTGGCTTCCCTTTATCCCGTTGGAATTTGTAATACAGTGCCTCCCATTTAGCAAAGCATTCAACAGTTTTAGCTTGACGCCAGTGCTGTTCATCGAAGGCAACACATTAATTTGTGCAGCCCGGATTAGGCCATCTATAACCGGGATAGTAGGATCAGTAACCAGTGAAATTTGGCGGTGATTTTTGGCAGCTTCTTTTAATCGTTTCGAAATGCCCTTGCCAGCAACAATAAGCGGTATTCTTACTGTGGAAAATACATGCTTAATCAGCCACAACGCCGCTTCTTCATTTTCTGAAACACGTAGGTTGCCATGGTATAAACAATAGGCCCCTTTCCCTGTTTTAATAGCTGCGAATTGCCAGGGAATGAAACACGGGATAAAATGCGTCTGTCCAAATCCGTAACCTTTATCAAATACCTCTATGTCGCTTTCCGATAAACAGGCAAGCTGTACCTCCTTACCCATTTTATTTTGATAGCGGCTAAGTAGCTTGCTTTCCTGTTGGTAATAAAGTTTTTTCAAAACAGAAGCTGTTGTTCTAAAAAGATGGTGATAGTAAGATGCTTCTTCGTTGTGCATTCTAATTACTACCCTTTCACTGTTTTTCAAATGCCGGATAACTCCTGCACAATGTAGTCCTTCCAATAAGACAGGATCGGTATCAGCATTTAACCTCGCTATTAGATCTTTGTTAATACGGGAGGTAATAATATATGGTTCTGTAACAGGAAAAGAACTATAAAGCGGTTTTCTCTTATAATTATAAATCGCTTCACAAAACGGTTCTAAGCCATTTATATTTCTTTTTGGGTTGTAATTAAAATAATGCAGGGTCACTTTATAGCCAATACCTGCCAAGGCTTTTATTTTATAAAACATATCAATGGCGCCGCCATAATCAGGTGGGGAAGGGGCGTCCAAACAGACAATATGTAGATGGTTTTTCAAGAGAAAAGCTTTTGATAAAATTGAAGTAAACCTTTTTCTTCGGCCTGCCAGTTGTAAACTTCCCGTGCCACCATTGCAGCCTTATTCATTTGTTGTAAAAAGTCCCGGTTTTTCATTGTTTCATTAATGCACGCACTTACGCCATCTACCGATAGATCATCCAGCAACACAGCCACTCTGTATCGATCATTTATCTTTCGGTACTCGGGGAAATTCATAGTAACCTGAGGCAGCCCGG
>DASQMG010000313.1:0-12468 GCA_035645595.1 Flavisolibacter sp.
TCAGGGTGATTAGGGTTTCAATTTTACCACTCGTCAACTTGATGGTTGCTACTTTTTTAGTAACCATCTTATTCAGCCACGATGCAGTGTTGGCCGTATTTTTAAAACTAAAATGAAAAGCACCTTCACAATTCATCGAGCCCGTGTTTTTAAGGGTTGTTCTTGAACGTTCGCCTTCCCAAACTACCTGCGCAGTTGATTCAGGATCGAAACATTTACCGTTGTCCTTAACCCAGAGGAAAAAATCAATTTCCGTGGGGGTTGCATCGGCAGAAATGGAAAGAGACGTTTCCTTTCCATTGAAGTTTTTAAACCCTGTAGAAAGTTTTGTTACGTTAGTAAATGGGTCTTTTGTTTTTTTTAATCCGCAGGTGTCTTGCGCAAAAGAGATAAAAGGAAAAATCAAAAAGGTAAAAACAAAGTGTTTCATGAGTCGTAATTGATACTTAAAAATAAGCAACAGCCTTCCAAACCAAAACATAAAATTAATTTCAATAACCCCTTAGGCAGGGGCATAATTGTATTTCTAACTGTTTAGTGCAGCAATTCAAAACCATATTTTACATTACTCCAAAATTCATCAAGTGCTATAATTTTTGTTTTAAAAAATGAAATCAGCTGCGGCCAGTCTTCCTTTTTGTAAACAGATACTTGCCGGACTTCTATAAAAATTCTCGAGACCGTTTTACCATAATCATCGGCAACGTGTAACCGCCATTTCCAGTCACCACCTACAGTTTCGGTAAATACGTCTTTCAGGCTTAAAAAATGCGCGTAATAAAGTTGTTGAAGCCCCGCATCATTGTGTGTAAGCTCTATGGAAACAGAAGCCTTTTCAAAATCCGCATGCAGACGGAAAAAAATGTTCTTTTCGCCTGTTTTGTAATTTGCCCATGAGACTTTCTCACCTTCGGCGGACTGTACCGGCGCCATGTATTGACCAAAGGCCGTCCAAAATTCCTTCTTTAGTTGTGCCGCTTCATTGCGTGAATACATAATTCAAAATTAATATAGTGTGGCAAGGCAGTGGAAGGGCAGCCACTGCTTTGTATAACGATGTCCTCTAAAAGAGCAGCGGTTCTGTAACTGCCTGGGGCCCTAAGTCATCAGGGGTGGCGAAATCATCTTTAAAAGAAAATAATTATTGGTCCGGTAGGAATTGGCATGTTATTGATAAGTATTTAAAAGTTCTAAAACCAATTATTATGAAACAGGTGTTGCAAAGATTACTGACGAGAGACGATAACAGTGAAAAATTTAAATTCATGTCCGCTGTTTATATGATTTTACTTTTTCTTACTTTTTGGGGTATAAGTTTTTACGTATTGGTGAATAGTTTCGCATAATTCTACCACATTATTGCAAAAGGAAAGGCATACATGAATCAGGGCATTGCCTTAAGTCTGCTTTTCGAAAGTGCTTAACTGTTGGCATACCGTGATATAACAAGTAGCCGGCCTCAACCAATTCATATCAAAAGTTTTCGTTTTGAACATACTTTGATTATCTAAATATGTCCGGGTGGATAATCTTAAGTCGGTTTCATGTGTGTCCTCTGATCGCTCACGATAGAATAAAAGCCGAACGTAAATGGTGTAAACGTCTATACCTTTTTTGTAATCTGCCCGCCATCCTTTACGACAGGTCTGTTATGACTTGTATATTTGGCAATGCTTCAGCAAATAAAGTCTCTCGCTAAGGAACATAAGCGTGAATTCATTGCCGTGCGGCAACACCTGCATGCACACCCTGAACTAAGCTACCAGGAATTTGAAACTTCAAAATATATCCAGCAAAAGCTAACAGAATACAGAGTTCCTTTTACTATAAAAGCCACAACCGGTGTGGTTGGTATTATTGAAGGAAGAAACCCGGCGTCAAGAGTTGTGGCGTTACGCGGAGACATGGATGCACTACCGATCACGGAAGAAAATGATATTCCTTATAAATCCACAAAACCCGGCATAATGCATGCCTGCGGACACGATGTACATACTACCTGCCTTCTGGGCGCAGCTAAAATATTGCAGCAAACAAAAGACGGGTGGGAAGGCACAGTAAAGCTCATTTTTCAACCCGGGGAAGAAAAAAATCCGGGTGGAGCAAGTCTTTTGATTAACGAAGGCGTCTTGAAAGATCCTACACCGGGGGCCATTTTTGGTTTACACGTAAACCCACAATTGGAGGTTGGCAAACTTAGCTTCCGTGGCGGCAAGGTAATGGCCAGTGCCGATGAAATTTACATTACCATTAAAAGTAAAGGCGGACACGCGGCTGCGCCACATCTTACTGCCGATACTATTTTGATTGCGTCTCACTTAATTGTGAGTTTACAACAGGTTATCAGCCGCAACCGCGACCCCTTCTCTCCTTCTGTGCTTTCCATCACTTCATTCCGGGGAGGATATACAACAAACGTAATTCCGTCGGAAGTTAAGCTAATGGGAACCTTCAGGGCTATGGATGAAGGATGGCGCTTTAAAGCACATGAAATTATAAAAAAACATACGCTGGAAACCGTTCATGCAATGGGTGCCGAGGCAGACATACTCATTGATGTCGGGTACCCTACCGTATATAATAATGAAGCATTAAACGAATATGCAAAGGACATAGCCGAAGAGTTTATGGGACCCGGGGCGGTCGAAGAAACGGAGATACGCATGGGGGCGGAAGATTTTGGTTATTACTCGCAGCAAGTGCCGGGATGTTTTTTTAGGCTGGGGACGGGCAACGCTCAAAGGGGTGTAAGCTCCGGCGTACATACACCAACTTTCAATATTGATGAAGATGCTATAGAAATTGGCATCGGCATAATGAGCACCTTTGGAGCAACTGCAAATTTTCCTGTTTAAAATGCAACGAAACCTCAAATGGCTTTGTCAAACGGTGCATGAGAAGTATCTACCTCCACCTGGTTATTTACGTTATCACGTTTTCATGTATAAGTTGTAGTAAAAAAGACTCTCAACAAAGCGGATGTGAGCCGCTTGGCAAGGATTGTCAACAAATTATATGTGGCAAGAGTGAGGCTTCAGTTTGTTATGTAAAAACGCTTAGCGATAGCCGCTGCCCGGCTGGTGCGGTGTGCATATGGCAAGGTAAAGCCGATGTTGAACTAAGCCTGGTAAAGGACGGGAACAGCATTCTGTTCAGACTATCAACCCAGGGTGTGCCGGGCAGCTACCCCAATGACACCGTTATTCAGAATATCCACATACGCCTTAAGCAAGTGTTGCCTTACCCGGGCTTACCGGGGGGCCCGCCCGGGGTTGAAGTAAGTCTTTCCTGCCGCTAACTTTTTTCTTTTTGGGTTATTGAACGTACCTGCACCCCATAGTTTATGTTTGGGCTTTTGCCCTCATACTACTCTATTCTTTACTCCTATTCACTATGCCTCAGATGCCTTTACTTTGCTGCTTTGAATGAGGCAGGTACCACCGCAATAATTGGTTGTAGTCACTTCCAGCTTTTGTTAGTAGGCGGCACTGAGGGCCATAGATAAAGAAAAAGAAAAATGCAGAAAGATTTACGTAAGCAGTCCGCACTGGAATATCATTCCAAAGGGCGGCCGGGCAAGATAGAAGTCGTACCAACCAAAGAAGCAAAAACCCAGCGAGACCTCTCTCTGGCCTACTCGCCGGGTGTAGCAGAACCTTGCAAAGAAATAGCGGCTAATAAGGAAGACGTGTATAAATACACTGCCAAAGGAAACCTGGTGGCCGTAATCTCTAATGGTACGGCGGTATTGGGTTTGGGCAATATAGGGCCAGAAGCAAGCAAGCCGGTTATGGAAGGCAAAGGCGTGCTGTTCAAGATCTTTGCCGACATTGATGTATTTGATATTGAAGTAGCCGAAACTGATCCGGAAAAATTTGTACAGATCGTAAAAGCCTTAGAACCGACATTTGGCGGAATCAACCTGGAAGATATAAAAGCACCGGAATGTTTTGTGATTGAAAAAGCGCTTCGTGAGCAGCTATCAATTCCTGTTATGCACGACGACCAGCATGGCACTGCTATTATTAGTTCCGCTGCCATGCTTAATGCCATCCAAATACAAAAAAAGAAAATCGATAAAGTTCGGTTTGTTATAAACGGCGCCGGTGCAGCGGCAATGGCGTGTATGAATTTGTATGTGTCGCTTGGCGCCAAGCCCGAAAATTTTTGTGTATTTGATGTCAAAGGTCCCCTTACAAAAGAACGTGATGACCTGGAAGAATTTAAAAAGCGGTTTGCCAATGCCGGTCCCGACCTCACACTGGATAAAGCCCTGAAAGACGCTGATGTATTTGTTGGTCTAAGTGTAGGGAATGTTGTTACTGCTGATATGGTTCGCAGCATGGCAAAAAACCCTATTGTATTTGCCATGGCTAATCCTGATCCGGAAATTGGATGGGAAGAAGCGACCAGCGCAAGGAAAGATGTAATAATGGCAACCGGCCGCAGTGATTATCCAAACCAGGTTAATAATGTGCTTGGCTTTCCTTACATTTTTCGCGGTGCCCTGGATGTCAGGGCCACGCAGATAAACGAGGCGATGAAATTAGCTGCGGTAAAAGCGTTGGCTGAATTAGCGCAAACTGCAGTACCCGACATTGTCAACCTGGCCTACAACGCAAAAACCATCTCTTTTGGCCCTGATTATATTATACCCAAGCCACTTGATCCCCGGTTGCTGGCCACAGTTGCACCGGCTGTGGCAAAGGCTGCTATTGAAAGCGGCGTGGCGCAGAGGCCCATAGTTGATTGGGACGGATATATAACCGATTTGAATAAACGTCTGGGGCTGGATAACCAGGTAATGCGTGTGCTCGGGAGCAAAGCCCGCCGGGACCCCCGCCGTATTGTTTTTGCCGAAGCTGACAATATCAAAATTTTAAAAGCTGCACAGATCGTTATTGATGAAGGAATTGGGTTCCCGATTCTGTTAGGTGATGAAATAAAAATAAAAGCCATTGCTTTAGCTAATGGAATTGATATTGAAGGCTTGCCCATCTACGACCCGCGTAGCGATGCCATGGAAGAAAAAAGGGCTCGCTATGGCGAACTGTTTTTTAAGAAGCGGCAGCGCCGGGGCTTCAACTATTACGAATCGAAAAAGATAATGAAAGACCGCAATTATTTTGGTTGCATGATGGTGGAAACAGGTGATGCCGATGCCATGATCTCGGGTTTGTCGAAAAATTATCCCGACACCATACGGCCTGCGCTGCAGTGTATCGGTGTGGAAGAAGGCATTGATAAAATTGCAGGTATGTACCTGATGCTGACGAAAAGAGGGCCCTTGTTTTTGGCGGATACAACAGTGAACTTTCATCCTACAGCCGAAGAACTAGCGGAAATCACCTTACTCGTCGCTAAGGAGGTCCGCAACTTCAATATTATTCCACGCATCGCAATGCTTAGCTACTCCAATTTTGGCAGCAGCAATTCAGCAGAGGCAAAGATGGTAGCAAAAGCAAGACACATAGTAAAACATGAAATGCCCAACCTGATTGTTGATGGAGAGATGCAGGCCAGCGTTGCCTTTAGCAATGAAATACTAAAAGAAAATTATCCCTTTAGCGAACTCGTAGATAAAGATGTTAATACGTTGATCTTTCCCAATCTGGCGTCAGGAAATATCGCGTATAACCTGCTGAAGGAAGTAGGCGAGGCTGAGGCCATTGGCCCGATTTTATTAGGTTTGAAGAAGCCAGTTCACATTTTACAACTAGGCAGCACCGTTCGAAATATTACACATATGGCAGTAATTGCCGTAGTAGACGCACAACTAAAAAGCCAGGCCGCCGGTAACAAGCTTGATGAACGGGCGTCATGGTGGAACAGGCGAAAGGCCCGTAGGGCTGATGAGCAAGCGAACAAATAACTTTAGAGAAGTGAGGCGGGAAGAATACCTGACTAAGTAAACGGCAAATATTTGTATGGGTTATCTTTTCATGGCGTGTACTGAATCCACCGTCAAAACGAATGTTGAATTATTAAATGACCACATAGTTCTTCATTGAATTACAAAACCTATAACCTGCCGCAGGCAGGAAGTGTGACGTAAGTGAAGCCTGACATCAATGCTGTTCGTTTAACAACAAAAAACAATAGTGATCAACACCTTGTAAAGCAAAGCATAAAAATAAAAGTGAATTAAGTTTCATAAATTCAGCAAGGCCATAAATAAATACATATGAAGTATCTGGGTGATTTCGGAAAATTTTTAATGATGTTGAAAGGCATGTTTTCCAGGCCTGAAAATTTGCGAATGTATTGGCGGGAGTTCATGCACCAATGCTCCGAGATCGGCATTGGTTCTTTTAGCATTGTTTCTATTATTTCCATTTTTATGGGTGCGGTTTCTACCGCTCAAACCGCCTACCAGCTGACAAGCCCTTTGGTTCCTAAATACACCATAGCACAAGTTGTTCGTGACACAGTAATATTAGAATTTGCCCCCACCCTTGTTTGCATTGTACTTGCGGGAGTGGTAGGCAGCAAAATCGCCGGGGAATTGGGCAACATGCGGGTGTCTGAACAGATAGATGCTTTGGAAATTATGGGCATCAACACAAAAGCATATTTGATAGCGCCCAAGGTGTTAGCGGCATTAGTTGTGATACCGATGCTGGTGGTAGTGGCGGCGTTTTTAGGGATATGGGGCGGTCGGCTGGCTGGCACAGCTACCGGCATTCTTTCCGCCGAGGAATTTGATAAGGGCCTACTTACCAATTTTGACCCTTATAATGTTTTTTTCTGTTTGGCCAAAGCCTATACGTTTGCCTTCATTATCTCCAGCATCCCCTCTTATTTTGGATATTATGTAAAGGGCGGCGCTTTGGAGATAGGACGAGCCAGCACTCGTTCCGTTGTTGTAAGCTGCATTGCAATTTTATTTGCTGATTATTTCTTAGCTGCTATTTTATTATAATTATGATTGAAGTAAAAGATGTACGAAAAAGTTTTGATGGCAAAACCATTTTAAACAGCGTAAATATTGAATTAACGCCTGGGCAGTGCAACTTAATTATTGGCTCGAGCGGTAGTGGTAAAACCGTTTTAATGAAATGCCTTGTGGGTTTGTTTCAGCCGGATAGCGGACAAATTTTGTATGGGGGCGAAGACTTCACGGCAATGAACATTGATGCGCGAAAAGAGGTACGCAAGCAAATCGGAATGCTTTTCCAGGGCTCTGCACTGTTTAGCAGTATGACGGTGGAGCAGAATGTTGTTTTCCCATTGGATATGTTTACAAAGGATACCACAAAACAAAAGCTTGACCGGGTGAACCAGGTCTTGGAGCGGGTGAACCTTGTAGGAGCTAATAAAAAATTCCCGGCGGAATTGAGTGGTGGTATGATGAAGCGGGTGGGTATAGCAAGAGCGATTGTTTTAAACCCTAAATACCTGTTTGTTGATGAACCGAACTCCGGCCTTGACCCCCAGACATCGGGTTTAATAGACCAGTTGATCAGGGAAATAACTGTTGAATACGATATTACAACGGTTGTAAATACACACGATATGAACAGCGTGATGGAGATAGGCGATCATATTATTTACATGTATAAAGGCGAAAAAGAATGGGAAGGAAATAATAAAGAGATCATTTTCAGCAAGAGCAAATTGCTGAACGAATTCATCTTTGCATCGGAGTTTTTACGTGATGCGAAGGACATGCGGATGCTTGAAGAAACCGGCAAAATTTCCAACGAGCGCAATATGACCGAACTAACGCATGACGACGCTCCGATGTTAGTACCACCACCGGACGAAGAGAACGGGCAGCCGTAGGTTACTCAACTTCGAGATTGATGGCCGATGGTTTTTCCTGCTATTGTTGCTCCAACTGACCCCCTATCAATTGCCACAGATGATATAATGGCTTAACGGCAAGTAACAATTATAGGAAACGCAAAACTTCACTCGTTTTCGTTTTTCTCCTTTCCGGCAGATGTGCAAAAAGTTACTTTTACTCCAAAGAAATTTTCCAACAGCCCAATACCTGCGCTACTGCTAATAAATAATCTGGAGACGAAAGGGCTCACTCCCGCAGGCGATGCGACTCCAGCCTTCTATAAAAAGCGTGTTATCGCCTTCCCGTAAATGGCCCTTGCGGCTATACGTATTAATTCTGTATTTAAAAAAGGGTAATGCAGATGTGGCTGAACAACGAACAAAGATTTTTACGTAGGGATAGTTTTTTTTATCTCTTTTTTATTTGCACTCTCTGCTTTAACGGGGAACCACCTGTTCAATAATTTTTCTATCAAAGGAATAAAAGGCAGGAAGAGCAGCACACCTGTAGCATTAAAGATCATGTGCGCATTAGCAATCTTCTGTTGAATGTTCGCATTGCCGGAAATTTTCTGAATGAATTGAACAAACGGCGTAAACAAAAGTAGCCCAGCACATATAGTTAGAATATTAAAAAACAAATGAAACAAACCTGTCTTGACTGCCTGCCGGTTGGAGCGAATGGTAGCAAGAAGCGTATCGGAACAGGTGCCCAGTTCTGCGCCCAACATCACCGCTAAACCAGCCGGCAACGATATCAGTGCCTTTTTAGCCAGCGTAATTACCATCCCCACGGTTGCTGAGGAAGATTGTATAACCAGGGTCACCAATGCCCCAGTACCTGCCCCCTTCACAGGGTCTTCGAGGCCGGTCATCCAGCTTAAAAATTGTTCGTGTTCACGCAAAGGTTCTACTGCCCGCTCCATTGTATAAAGCCCGAAAAATAAAATACCAAAGTACATTATGACTTTAGCCGTTTTCGAAACGCTTTCGCTCTTGGCGAAAAAGCCTAAAACCAAACCTATGAAAATAGGAATCGGCGAATACTGTCCTACATCCAGTGCAATAATCTGGCTCGAAAAAGTAGTACCGATGTTGGCACCCATAACAATACCCAGCGATTGCCTGAAAGTAAGTGCCCCTGCATTTACCAGAACAATTGTCATAATAATTACCGCCGATGAAGAGTCAAGTACAACAGTAATTATCACTCCGGTTATAAGCGCAGACAGCAAGTTTTTGGTAAAGAGGCCAAGCCATTTTTTTGCATTAGCACCTAATAAATCCTTTAGTGCATCTGACAGGTTATTGATGGCGAAAAGAAACAAACCCAGACCCCCTAAAACCATTAATGCTATTTCCATTATAAAAAGGTAACTGGTTTTTAGTCAACGGCATATTATCGAATTATTACTTGTAGACAGTACGGTAGAGTTGAATCAGCGATGGCCAATCGTACATCACTGCCCGACAATAAAAAACCGAGAAAAGCCTGTAGAACTATTCCCAGGAACCATTTCTCTACTATTTATTTACCAGTTTCCGTTACTTCATCTTTCCTATCTTCGCCGGCTCTAAAGTTCTTAAAACAATGATCAGCAGAAGGAATATTCGGGTGAAAGTGATGCAGTCGATTTATACATTATCAACCCTGGAGCAGGGAGTTAAACCCGGTGAGCCGGTGAAAGTATTGCAAAAACATTTTGAACAAAGCAAGGAGTTGCTACTCTATCTTACTTATTTTTTAGCAGAGGTTGTTTCTTATTCCGAAAAGGATTCTTTCCAGCGGCGCTCCAAACATTTGCCGTCGCAAGCCGATATGAATGTGAACACAAAAATTTCCGGTAATGAAGTCATCTGGAAGATAAGGGAAGAAGAAAGTTTTCAAACGGAAGCAGGTAAAGCCAAGCCGGAACATCGCCTTGACAAAGAACTGGTGCGCAAAATTTACATTCAGCTTGCGGAAACTCCTGAGTACAAGTTGTACATCAAGAGCGCAGAGCGAAACAGTAAAGGGGAAAAAGATATTCTTGAGTTTATCCTTGATCATATGATGCTGCAGAACGAGCTTTTCGTTTCGCATATCGAAGAGAATTTTATGAACTGGGATGACGATGGTGACATGGTGATACAAGTGCTTGTTGGCCTGATACAAAAACCAGGCTCGGTCAACTTCAGAGAAATGCTAACCCCCGATAAGTGGGACTTTGCTAAAACCTTGCTTACAACTGTCCAGGAAAAAGGTGAACACCTGGAAACTTTGATTGTACCAAAATTAAAGAACTGGGACCCTGAGCGTATAGCTGCGCTGGACATGATCATCATGAAAATGGGCGTTGCAGAATTTTTATATTTTGAAACCATCCCACCAAAGGTTACCATTAACGAATACATCGACATTAGCAAGGAATACAGTACCGCGCAAAGCGGCCAGTTTGTTAATGGTATTCTTGATAATATTCACAAAGAACTAGTGAGTACCGACAAACTGCAAAAACGCGACTTTAAAAAAGCGTAACCTTTTCCTATACATTTGCAACGACGAAATATTCATTTATGAAATCTTTTTTTCTATTTGCTTTTTGTAGTTCCCTGGTAGCTTGTAATGTTTCCGGTGAAAAGAAAACGGCTGAAACAAATACGACGGCATACGTTATTGGAGAAAATAAACAGATAGAGGATTCTGCGAGTCTGACCACGATTGAATGGCTAGATTCGGTAGAGCAAAACCTGGGACCGATAAACAAAGGAGCCGTGGTGGAAATATCGTGGAAGTTTAAAAATACCGGCGACAGGCCCCTTGTTATACAAGATGTAAGGCCCGCCTGCGGCTGTACTGTTGCAGATAAACCTACCGAGCCTATCGCACCGGGAGCAGAAGGTGTTATTAAAGCTAAATATGACAGCGAAGGCGGATCTGGTACTATTCATAAAGAGATGACAGTGCTTGCGAATAATAGAAACCGTAACAACGGTTTGGATAACAAGCTGTCGTTTTCAGCGGATGTAAAAGAGTAATCATTCAAACTTTTAATTTTCAGATATGTTTTTACTACAAGCACAACCTTCAGGTCCATTTGGCGGCTCGGGAAGTTTACTTTTTATGGGCGCCATCATGCTGGTTTTCTGGCTGTTTTTCATTCGTCCACAAGCCAAAAAAGCAAAACAGCAAAAATTGTTTATAGAGGAATTGAAGAAAGGTGATAAGGTGGTAACCATTGCCGGCATCCATGGCACTGTCAATAAAATAAACGACGACGGAACAATGAGCCTCGAGATCAACCCGGGCAGCTATATTAAAATGGAAAGAAGTTCAATTTCTATGGAGATGACGGCACAGGTTAATAAACCCCTGACCGGAACTATAACAACGGAAAAGAAATAGGCTAAGAGAAAGCACGAGGAGCCAGGAGGAAGAGAGGAGTTATAAAACTCCTCTCTTCCTCCTGTTTTCATTATACCCTGCCCGGTAGCAATAAGTGTTTTGTATTTGCTGAATAGTGATAAGCATGTACAAGAATGCGACGCAACCCGGCCTGATAGTAGCACCATCTCCGGGATAAAAAAAAGTGGAAACAAACTTTTATAAGTCGCTTTCCTCTTTTTACATTTCTTCTTTTACGAACTCTTAGTTAAACACCTTCTTCAACAAATCAGTTGTCCTCGCAAAAGGGTCTTTACGAATCTTTTGCTCCTCCAAACCAACCTGGTAAAAAATACCCATCATTGCTTTGTCGGTAACATATGCTGTGAGATCGGTGTTTACCTGGTCTTTGCTAAAAGTATTGTAGGTGGTGAATAATGTTTTCCAGTATTTGGTAGCATTCACTTTCTGCAAAGATGATTCAATCACAGGCCGGAAGGCTTCGGTTAATTGCAATAAAGTTTTCTCTTTTAAAAAATTGGTGGCAGCAAAGTCGCCGCCTCTTAAAATGCCTAAGCCATCCTGTATTGTAATGCCTTTAATGGCATTAATAAAAATGGGGGCAGCGTTTTTGGATGCATCTTCAGCAGCTCTGTTCATAGATAGAATAGCATTGTCAACCTGTTTTCCAAAACCCATGCCCCGTAACTTTTGTTCTACCTTCTGCGCTTCAGCCGGCATTAAAATTTTAAGGGCAGCATCTTTAAAAAAACCATCAACGGCTGATAGTTTGTTAGCTCCATTATTGGTACCTACAGTCAGAGCTTCTTTTAAGCCGCCGATGATATCTGCATTAGATAAACCGGCACCTGGTTTTTGAGAAATGATCTTACTTAATGAAGAATCTTTGGAAACCTTTTTCATGAGGCCTTTTAAGCCTTGCGCTTGAAGTATGGAAACAACGGCTGTAAACAATAAGAGGAGAAAAACTTTTTTCATAGAATTTGTTTGAATGAAAGTAATAGAACCAAATGTAAAGAGCCGTTAAATTAGTTTTGCTGCATGGCTGTAGATATATCTATTTGGGAGAAGGAAACTTTTTTTGCCCGGCAGGATGTCGTTATTGTTGGCAGTGGCCTTGTAGGATTATGGTCAGCATTCTATTTAAAAAAAGCACACCCCAAATTAAAAATTACCATTGTTGACAGAGGTTTGATTCCAACAGGTGCCAGTACCCGCAATGCCGGCTTTGCCTGTTTTGGAAGCTTAAGCGAACTGGTGTCGGATGCGCAAATAATGGGCACTGACAGGATGCT
>DASQMG010000314.1:0-13811 GCA_035645595.1 Flavisolibacter sp.
CCATATGGGTCTGTTCAGCTACTAAATGCTGCTACTAACGAATCCCCTTATGCGTACATAATTCCCTGGACAGGAATTGCTGCTGCCAGGGCAGCCGGGCAACTTTTGCAGAAAGGTGTAAAACTTAGGTATGTTACGGCAACATTTTCATCTAACGGACAAAACTTCAACCGTGGTTCTGTGATAGTAATGCGAAACGGAAATTCGGCTTACCCCGATTTGTGGAATACGGTTCGAACCGTAGCAAACGACGCCAGTGTTAAGTTGATACCTGTTACATCGGGTTTTGTTGATAAAGGCCTCGACTTCGGGTCTTCCGCCGTAGTGCCGATGAAGCCACGGAAAGTAGCAATGTTTACCGGTGAAGGAGTGGGTAGTTTAGCTGCCGGCGAAGTGTGGTATTATTTTGAACAGGTACTTAATTACCCGGTCACACTCATTAATGTTGCAGACGCTGGCCGTATGAACTGGAGTAATTACGATGTAGTGATTATGCCCGATGGAGGCTATCGTTTCTTAAGCGAGAAGGCCTCGGCCGATGCATTAAAGGCCTGGGTAAATGCAGGCGGTAAGCTAATAGCTATGGAAGGCGCTGTAAATGGCTTATCAAAACTTGATTGGGCAGTTAAAGCTAAAAAATCTGAGGACAGCAACACCAAGGAAAAAGATAAAGACCCCTATACTGCTTTGCGCCGTTACGATGATCGGGAGCGGGAGGCTTTAAAAGAGTATACACCTGGTTCTATTTATAAAGTAGAGTTAGATAATACACATCCGCTGGCTTTTGGTTACCCGGCGTATTATCATACATTAAAGATGGATAATAATCAATACGAGTTTTTAAAAGAAGACGGATGGAATGTGGGTGTGGTAAAGAAAGAAGGGCCTGTATCAGGATTTGTTGGCGCCAATTTGGCCAAGCGGTTGCGTAACCATCTGGTGTTTGGTGTACAGGAAATTGGTCGGGGTACGGTCACCTACTTTACCGACGATGTATTGTTCCGGAGTTTTTGGGAGAATGGCAAGTTGCTTTTTGCCAATGCAGTTTTTTTAGTTGGACAATAATTACCATACAACCTAAAACCAGTACGCTGGTAAACATTATCGTTTCCTTTAGTTATCTGTGTCAATTTTTGTGCTGATGAAATACCTATATCTCGCCTTACTTTCTTGCTTCGCCGGTTTCTCCGGGAAGGCGCAGGCGCCATCATTTCCAACATCGGGTGATATATACCTGGGTTTAAAAAAATTGAACGTTTTAGGCAGTGTTCTATACGTTGCTGCACACCCCGATGATGAGAATACTAGACTATTGACTTATTTCTCAAAAGAAAAGTTATACCGCACAGGCTACCTTTCTATAACCCGTGGCGATGGCGGGCAAAATTTAATTGGCGATGAGCAGGGGGTAGAATTAGGTTTGATTCGTACACAGGAGTTATTGGCTGCACGGCGAATAGATGGCGCTGAACAATTTTTTACAAGGGCTTATGATTTTGGTTACTCAAAATCGCCGCAGGAAACTTTCAGTAAATGGGATAAAGAAAAGATATTAAGCGATGTAGTGTGGGTGATTCGTAAATTCCAGCCCGACGTGATCATCACCCGCTTTCCTACAACAGGCGAGGGGGGCCACGGCCATCACACAGCATCGGCTATTTTGGCTAATGAAGCTTTTACTGTTGCTGCTGACCCGAAACGTTTTCCCGAGCAGTTAAAACACGTACAACCCTGGCAGGCCAAACGCATTTTATGGAACGGGTTCAACTTTGGTGGCGGAAATACTCCAACGGGTAACGACCAGTTGAAAGTGGATGTTGGCGGCTATAACCCCGTGATCGGGAAAAGCTATGGAGAGATAGCAGCCGATAGCCGCAGCCAGCATAAAAGCCAGGGTTTCGGCGTTCCGCGCGGCCGTGGCGAGGCGATAGAATCTTTCACAACAACCGCCGGCGTGCGGCCATCAACTGACTTGTTTGAAGAGGTGGTAACCGATTGGAAAAAGGTAAAAGGAGGAGACGCTGTTGCTGCTCTTATTAATAACACAGTCGCTTCGTTTGATTTTTTACAGCCGCAAAAATCTATACCGCAATTAGTCCGGGTTTACAAGGCACTTCAGGCTTTGCCGGAAGGGTATTGGCAGCACCAGAAAATGAGAGAGGTAAAAGATTTGATTGAAGTAGCAAGCGGGTTGTGGGCTGAGGCGTATACAACCTCGCCTTATGCGGTTCAGAGCGATTCTGTTAAATGGAATTTTATAGTAAACGACCGGTTAGGTGCAGGCGTCACTATCGAAAAGCTTGCTATTGAAAAGTTTGATTCTACGATCAACACTATTCTGCCTAAGAACAGAAACTTCACTGTAAGCAAAACAATTTTGGTCGACAACGAAAAGCCGCTTACCCAGCCTTACTGGTTAAAGGATAAAATGCAGGAGGGGTATTATGAAGTGAGCGATCAGCAACTGATTGGTCAGCCTGATGTACAAACTGCTTACAGTGTGAGTTACACCTTGCGTATGGGCGGCGAAACATTTTCATTTACAAAACCGCTGCGCTATAAGTTTACCGATCCGGTAAAAGGCGAGGTCTATCAACCGGTTTATGTCATTCCATCAGCTACGGTTATGGCGAGTCCCTCTATATTATTATTTAAGAAAAATGAAAAGGCCACCAGCGAAGTTTCGCTTCAGGTTAACGCAAATAAACCTTTACGTGGAAAAGCTGATGTGCATATCCGGGCCAGGTCGTACGATAGTACAAAAACGGATGCAGGATTTTCCATACCGGCTGGCGGCAGTAAATTTTACTCTTTTGCTTTGAGTAACCATAATGCTAACAATAGTGCCACCGACTATTTATATGGCTCCGTTCAATATACCGACAATAAAAAAGACGTAACTGGTTATCTATCTATGCGGAGCATCAACTATGATCATATACCTTCTATCAGGTACTTTTATGGCGATGCAGTCAAAATGGTGTCCCTTGATGTAAGAACACTTGGTAAAAAGATAGGCTACATAATTGGCGCAGGTGATAAAGTACCTGAGGCGCTTGAGCAGATGGGTTACGACGTAACCCTATTAACCGACAAAGAACTGGCGCGAACTAACCTGCAGCAATTTGATGCTGTCATCAGTGGGGTAAGAGCCTATAATACTAATGAATGGTTGAATGGCTATCACGACAAATTAATGAAGTATGTGGAAGGGGGCGGTAACCTGATTGTTCAATATAATACCAGCAGCAATGTCGGTCCCGTGAAGGCTAAAATTGGCCCTTATAACTTTAATATCAGCCGCAACAGGATAACAGATGAAAATGCGGCAGTAACATTTTTAAAGCCCGAACACTCTGTTTTAAATTTTCCCAATAAAATTTCACAGGACGATTTCAAGGATTGGATTCAGGAACGCAGTATCTATCATGCGGATAATTTAGACCCCTCGTATGAAACTATCCTTCGTATGAACGACCCAGATGAAGCAGCACATGATGGCAGCCTTGTTATTGCGAAGTATGGCAAAGGGTTTTTTACATATACAGGCCTGGTTTTCTTTAGGGAGTTACCGGCAGGTGTGCCGGGAGCCTACCGTCTGCTGGCGAACATTATTGCCTTAAATAAAATAAAACCATCCTGATGGCTGATAAGAAGCCCGATAACAATCGGGGATATATTGCTTTTGCCTTTGTTGTTATACTGGGTTACATCATAGGGATTTTTATTAAAAGAGTACCCCTGGGTTTAATGATAGGATTGGTGTTAGGCTTATTGGGATCGGGTTTGTTGCGAAGAAGAAGATAGCATTTCATGCGAAGTTTTTTTAGTTCCCTCTTTGTGTAAAACCCTTGTTGCGAAGCAACTCAAAGACTTGCTTTATGGACAAAAACGATAAACCGCCTCTTTTCAACTCCTGGACGTCCTGGTATGTTCTTGTGATAACATTTTTGGTGGTTCTGATTATTCTATTTTACCTCTTCACCAAAAAGTTTGCATGAACAGTACCGACTGGCTGGTAATTATTTTTGTGCTGGCAGGAATTATACTTTATGGCTTGTATAAAAGCCAGACAACAAAAAATTTAGAAGGCTATTTTCTGTCCAATCGCAACCTTCCCTGGTATGTAGTGCTGTTAAGCATTATGGGTACGCAGGCCAGTGCTATTACATTTCTTTCCGGGCCGGGGCAGGCATTTGCCGACGGCATGCGCTTCGTACAATATTATTTTGGCTTGCCACTGGCAATGGTGGTTATCTGCATCACCTTTGTGCCGCTTTTTAATAAGCAAAAAGTATTTACTGCATATGAGTTTTTGGAAACCCGCTTTGATAACAAGACAAGAACACTCACTTCGTTTTTATTTCTTTTACAGCGGGGGCTTTCTACCGGTATAAGCATCTATGCACCTTCCATTATTGTAGCGTCACTTTTTGGATGGGATATCTTTTGGACAAACCTGATTACAGGTGGCCTGCTGATTATTTATACAGTAGCCGGTGGTGCAAAAGCGGTGGCACACACACAAAAAATTCAACTTATTATCATATTCGCCGCCATGGCAGCTGCCGGTTATACGGTTGTGCATTTGTTGCCAGATGGCGTGGGGATAATTGATGCCCTGCATGTAAGCGGTAAAAGCGGCAAAACAAATGTTATTACAACAGGTATGACAGAAAGCGGTTTTAACTGGAATGACCGCTATAACATCTGGAGTGGTGTTATCGGTGGATTCTTTTTAGCGCTGTCCTATTTCGGTACCGACCACTCGCAGGTAGGCCGTTATTTAACAGCACAAAACAACCGCCAAAGCCGCATAGGACTATTGATGAATGGCCTGATAAAAGTGCCGATGCAGTTTGCCATTTTATTGATTGGGGTATTGGTGTTCGCCTTTTACCAGTTCAATCCATCGCCCGTTTCTTTTGATGAAGGATTGCTTAAGGAAGTAAAAACAACATCCCATAAAGACTCTGTTCAGCAATTACAAAACCGGTACGATTCCGTAGGCGTTTTAAAGTCAAAAGCGGTAGCATCTTACCTCGCAGCCTTGCACCAGAATAACGATACACGCTTAATTGAAAAAGATCTAAAAAACCTTAATGGCCGAACAGATTCTTTGCGGAACGATTTTAAACGCATAGCAAAAGCATCCGTTAATAAAAAAGGCGATGATGCTAATTATGTATTTCTATCCTTTGTAAAAACATACCTGCCCAGTGGTTTAAAAGGCCTGCTGATTGCCATCATATTTCTTGCGGCCTGGGGTTCCATTGCAGCCGCTTTGAACTCATTGGCAGCAAGCACGGTTGTTGATTTTCACCAGCGTTTCCGCAAAGTAAATACAGCTGAAAAAGAATACAGGATTGCCAAGTGGTATACCCTGGCCTGGGGTATTTTTTCGGTTTTGGTGGCGCAGTTTGCAGGTAACCTGGGGCAAAGTTTAATTGAGACTGTAAACATTTTAGGCTCTCTCTTTTATGGCGTAATCCTCGGTATTTTTTTGGTGGGTTTTTATTTAAAAAAGGTGGGAGGAACAGCTACGTTCGCCGCAGCGGTGATAGTGGAAATATTCGTAGTGCTTCAATTCTTTCACGATAAAATTTCCTTCTTACAGTGGTTGCCTGAAGTTAGTTTTCTGTGGCTGAATGCTATTGGTGCTTTGGGTGTGATGATCGTTGCATTTCTTCTTTCCATGTTTACAAAGAAATCTTACCAGTAGCTACTCATTACTCAGCTCTATATATTGGTGAACGGTTTTTGTCTTGCGTATTAACAATAACAAACTACAAGAGTGCGATGCCAACGAAGGTACATAGCAGCCCTTTGGCCCCGTAAAAAAAGGCTTTCACACCTTAGTTGATAATAGCATAAAATAAAAAGGGCTGCATTGCAGCCCCTTTTATATAATTGATTAAGAAAGGAGAATTAAGAAACACCAAATGGTCTCACCAAATCCAACACTTCCTGGGTTGTCAGGGGCTCATCAAATGCTTCACTTGCTGCAGTAGCTGATATTGCCAGGCCATTAATGCCGGTAATAGTAATACCAGCTTGAACCACAGTGCTCTCAGGTGTTGCGCCACCATAATTGCCATTGGCAGCAGCTATACCAGTATCGTTGCCACCCGTGATCCATGGTTTTATTGTTGGAGCCTGTCCACTTAATCTGCGCATGTACCTGATTTTTGCAGCATGGCGTGCTTCAACAGCATGTATGCCAAGAGCAGCCGTCAGGTAAACTTTTTGGTTCTTTAACTCGCCTGCACGGCCTTTATATGCTCTTACACCAGTATCTTCCAAAACCTGGGCTACAGCCAAAAACGTTGAATAGCTGGTGAGCACCGTAGGAAAAGTTCCCATGGCAGTGAAATCATACGCAGGCTTTTCCGCGACCGGTGTGGCACCGGCGGCGCTAATTACCGTCCGCAAAAAATTCACATGCTTTAATTCGCTGTCGCGAATCATATCAATTGCCGCTTTATCGGCAGCAGGTACTAAGCCAGCTGCAGATGAACCGGTTGCATAAAACCGATACTCAAAATGCTCGAGGGTTAAAGCGTACTGTAATACAGCAATTACACCAGCTGGAACACTTTGTCCGTAAGCTTTGTTAAACATAGAGCCTAACCCAAATGGTACAGCGGCGATTGCTACTTTAGATCCTACCCGGAAAAACTGTTGCATCGCTCTTCTCCTGGGGCTTAAGCGATCATAGATTTCCGGATCTACTTTTTCTATTTCGTCTAATATATTTACAATTTTCATGTTTTTGATTTTTATCCGGTTGGTAATTGGTTAGCGATAATTCTGCTTTTGATGTAGGTGCTTGCTATTGCTAACACTTCGGGAGGTGTACGGGAAATGTTCACAGAATTGGCGTCAACTTGATCGCCGAGGAAAGAATTGGGCGTGATAAGCTCGCGGATGAGTGCCGCGTGACGTGCTTCAACAGAAACAATTTTGCCTGCCAACAAAAGATAATTAACATCCTGTAACAGGTAGCCCGCTCCATCATACGCAGAAACCCCTAAATCCTCAAACGCTCTTGCCGTGCCCAGTACACTGTCGCGGCTTGAAAAATTGATTGAGCTGAAGTCGACCTCTAAGGACCTGATAGCACTGGCACCTAAGGCATTTTTAAAAAACTCACGGTGTGCAATTTCATGATCCCTAATATCCGTCATGAACATTGTTTCAGCGGGTGTTATACCGGAGTAAGGAGTTGCAACAACCTGTATGTAAAAGGCTGCCTCTAATTGCTCCAGGGCATAAGCATAGTTAAGAATGCCAATGTCACCACTGCCTAAATTGACACCGTCAGTACCACCATCGTCTTTATTACAGGCAGTAAGTGTGCTGCTGCCAATAACCAGGGCAGAAGCACCTGCGAGGCCGGAAAAGCGAAGAAACTTCCTGCGGGAAAGTTCCTTTTGAGTAAGATCGTCTAGTAGGGTCCGGTCTTCCTCTTTTTTTGAGCGGTTTAAAATTTCCATACGTAATGTTTAAGAGTGAGAAAAGTTTTTGGGGTTAGTAGATTGGGTTCGCGTCATTGTTTGCAATTGCCTTTAGTTACGTAAACATCTGTGCCCATAGATTTATCAAGTAAATAATTTTTAATGTTGAACGATTCGTTGTGTTTGCATCGCCGGGAGCAAACAACTGCTGAGGTATTATAAAAGCATGTAGAATAAACGGTACATAAAAAAAGAGCATCCCGCTATTGCGGGATGCTCTTTTTCAAATTATAAATTCAATTCCTATTTCAACGAAGCCAACAACTTTTCATTTAAAGCGACATAATCATCATTTTTTTGCTCTTTTGCCAACTCAATAGATTTCCCTGCAATTTGCCTGGCTTCCTCTTTTTTACCGAGTTTGGCCAAAGCATTGGCTTTTTGGTGATATACCCAAAACGCTTTTGGGTTTTGCTCAATGGCCTTATCCAGCCACGTAACTGCCTGATTTAAATCTTTACCACTTTCTATATAATACATGGCCGCATTAAAGTAAGGACGGCTGTCATTATTCATCAGGCTGTTGATTTGTGCCATAACCTTCTTATCTACATCAGTAGAAATAGGAAGCGTTACCATCGTTTTATCCCACGCAATAGTAAGATCTAATGTATTTGCCTTAATGTTCTGAAACTGCATTCCGAAGGTTTCAAGTGCAGTGGGCAGATCTGAGGGCTTTACATTAACACGCACTACATCCATTTCCTGTTTGTAAGCAGCTGGGCTTGTCACGTCGGTTTGTTTACTGATAATGACGATCCAGCTGTCCTTGTTGGGAATTGAAAGCAAACCGTATTTGCCGGCAGGGACTTTAGTGTCGCCAATCATTACATCATCGCCAAAAGTAAGAACAGAGGCGCTGTTAGCACCGGTACGCCAGACTTTGCCGTATGGCACCAGGTCGCCAAAAATTTTGCGGCCCTTCATGCCTGGCCGGGAATAAGTAAGTTCTATGGAAGAAAGAGCAAAGTCCTGCTTAATGGTTTGTGTAGGAGAAGGAGCAGGCGTTTTTAGTGGTTGGGCCTGCACGGCAAATGAAGCAGTAATGATGCCGGCACATAAAAGAAATTTTTGTATCATACTATTAAAGGTTTGGGGCAAAGATAAAGAAGCGTATTCCTTGAAAGGCTAATAAAAACTGCTTGCTTACCTGTTCCAGCACGTTCAGTTTTCAACGTATAGCTTGTAACTTCCTTTCACTTCTCCTTTACCTTTTATATCCCAAACACGGAAGTCAATAATAAAATAATCTATATCAGGGCGTGTTTTAGTGATAGTTGCCCGCAGAAAGATACGCTCACGGCCATTTGTATTCGCCAACGTAACGTTTTCTAAAAGGTTAGGCACATTTAGAACAGGTTCACCTTTGTTTGTTACAATGCTCTGGGAAGCGTTAATCGTAACCTGCCTGTTATCTACCCATTTGCTTTTGTCAATTACAAGGTTTAAGTAAACCTCTTCTGACACGGAGACTGTATTTGTCCTGGGTAAGAGAATTCCGTTTTCAAAAGCGAGGTACGCATGGGAGATTTGTAAGCCGCCTGATTCCTGCACAACGATATTATGCAATACACCGCCTTTACCGTTTTTGACGGGTTTGCTTATTGTTGTTTTCCTTTGCCGTTTTGCATCATCCTGCTCTGTTATATCATTGCAGGCATAAAAGGCTACACTTAATATCAGAGCAGGCCCAATCCATATTTTCATAGTCAAATTTATGGGCAAAAGGCAATGCCACACTGGGCCATCGGAGGCAGGGGACAAGCAGAAAAAACAAAACCCGCAAAAAGCAGAAAGGGATTCAGGTAATCTATTGAACAAGGCCGTTAAGCTTTGGTTCTTCCGGATATTAGATTAGGCTAATTTTTCGCTGTTGCGGGTTGTACGAACTGTTATGGAATGGAAAAGAACTAGGGTTTGGTAACCAATAAAGCGACAGAAGGTTTAATAAAATCTTTGTTAGGGGGTACTTACTGAATAGAGAACGGATTATGGTCTTTTACAACCAGGATTTGGATTTCATTAAGCTCCCTCTGTGCTTATTGGAAAAGCTTATTTTAAAATGACTTGGCCATCTTTGATGCTTTCGTCATTTTGAAAAGCGTTATATGAATAGGTACCTCGCGTAAGGCCTTCTATTACCTGTTTATCATTTTTCTTAAGCATTGTCTGGAACACTAACTTTCCTTCGAGGTCAAACAAATAGAAGTGGAGTGTAGCGTGGTTAACAGAACTGATAGTGATGCTGCCCTCGTTGTATGGGGTTGGGTACACCTTGACAGTTTCATTTGCCCGGTGCATTTTTACCGGCATTACTACTCCCGTCATAGCGCTATCAAAATTGGCAGAAGCTAGGGCTAAAAGAATGGATAAGGAAATCAATTTCATAAGTTAGTTTTTACCATTTTGGGCAACCCATGCCAGCTGTTTCGCTGTTGTCGAAAAGTCTCCATCCAAAACGAAGAACAGATGAAAAGAAGGAGTCGTTACGGGTATGTCCCCGCTCGTCACCTTCTACGTAACGACGTGAAAGAGCACCGGTATTATTAAAATCGCGATTGTTCATTTGTATAGCCATTGCAGACTGTTCGGGAGTAAAATATCTTGCATCACTAAACAACTGCGGATTAATATAGGTAGTACTTACATCGTCAATATAATCAGTAAAGGTTTTGCGGTGAAGCACCTCAAAGCCAACGTACATATTCTCTTTCACATACCATTTTACACCTACTCCAACGGGTATTTCCATGGAAGTTAATTTATACATAGGCCGGTTAGCGTATTCCTTCATTCCCTGCCCCTCTGTACGTAAAGGTTGAAGGTCCACCCAGCGTGATGTTCCGTTTGGAGAATGGTACTGGGCCTGCGGGTTGAATTTGATCATACCTACGCCAATAACGCCATAAGGACGCACTTTGCCTTGCAAGCCGTCGAATTCTTCAAAAAAAACGGTGGGATACAATTCTATCGCGGCATATGCTTCCAGAAGCTTTGAACGGAAATGCAGGTTGCGGATCTGGCGGTAAGTTTCGGCACCTCCCTTTTCTTTGATTAAAGAGTCGGCGCCCTCTAACACTCCCATGTTGGCAGCAACTCTAAAGCCTAACCATTCCTGCGGGTAGTAGTTAACAAAAATTCCTTTGGCCATTTTAGTCACCGGCAGGTTTACATCTTTTACAAAGTAAGATCCCTTGCCAAGTCCTCCACCCAAGTCACCTAAAAATATAAGAGGGCCAAGACCGAGGCCAATTTCGAACTTACCATTAGCTGTTGAAATGGACTGTGCTTTGGAGAAAAATGTAGTAAGCGAAAGTGCGCAGATAAGTACTGTTGTTCTTACAACTTGTACAGTTCGTCTCATAAGGATGGATTTGTTTTAACAGGATTAGGATTACAACACGAAAGTATAAGCCCACACTTCAAATAGCAAGCGAGAGTAGATAAATTTTAAAATTAAAGGGTTTGTACAAACAGCACTTCGTAGATGTACTACGTATTTTTTAGCATATAAATATGGGGGATGCCATCTTCTATATAACCTTCGCCAATTTGAGCAAAGCCAAACGATTCATAAAATTTTTTGAGATAAAGTTGTGCGCCAATTTTTATGGGTACTACACCAAATAGTTGAATAAGTGTTTTGATAGATTCCTGCATTAATTCTTTTCCGGCACCTGTACCACGAACAGATGGAGAGGTAACTACACGCCCGATAGAAGGCTCGGAATAAATAACGCCCGCGGGTACAATGCGGGTGTACGCTACCAATGCTTTATTGGAATTTCCAAGCAGGTGATAAGAAGCCTGGTCCTTACCGTCCGCATCCTGGAACACACATGTTTGCTCTACTACAAAAACTTCGTTACGCAATTGAAGTACAGCGTATAATTCGTCAGGTGTAAGCTCACTAAACTGTTTCAACGTCCATTGTAATTGCATGCGCAAATGTAATTCGGCGCTGTATGGATTAGAACAAGTGTAAGACAAGAAAGTAAGCATGAGAAAACACAAAAAACGAAGAAGCTTTTTTTGAATCCGGTGGATGAATGCCTGTGCGGCGCCTGTTGCGTCGCACACGTAAAGGTTCTAATCGCTATGCAGGTTTAATAAACCGTGCTGGAAGGGAGAAAGCAGGGAGATTCGCGCCGGAGAGCCATTCGCCGCTTAACGGCGGTTGCCTTCTTTCTATGATGTAATAAACACAGCACGTTGAACTTATCTTAACGTCCAACTGCAGGAACAACAGGCAAGCTTTCATTGCCACCTTCCGACACCGACTGTACGGCAAAAAAATAATTGTCCTTTGAATAAGGCACTGTCAGGGTTGTTTGTGCAGTATAGATTTTCTTTTGCCATACAGGCGATGTGGTTTCCCGCATTAAAATAAAGTAGCCTTTTGCCTTACCGTTCTTAGGAGCTTTCCAGCTAAGTGTTGTGGAGTTCGTAAGATTCTTTACATCAACTAAAACCATTTGTGGCGCAGATGAGGCTTTGGCAAGATTAGCCAGCGTGGCTAAGTTGATGCCTGTATTCTTGCGCAGGTATTCAAAGTCCATAAATTCAACAAGGTCACCGTAAACAAGCCCTTTTTCTGTGCGTAAGTCCTGGTGCTGGTGGTTGTAATTTTCGTTCATCTCGGTAATACGTACGGCAGCAAAACCGCGTTGCACGAAAGGCGTATGATCGCCGCCGCGAAGAAAACGGTCGTTACGGTAGATCATCATCACTTCTAAATTTTCTACATAGCGCTCGCCCACTTCTTTAAGGTAACGGGCTAACTGCCTTGTTTTACCATCGTTTTCCAAACCCAGGTTACGAATGTTTTGAAAGGCCCTGCCAGTATCCTGTACAGAAAAAGCTTCACTGAACACGCGAACTTTCGTGTTATCGATAATGTTTGTTTCATTACTGTTGTTGCTGCCCATAATGTCGTTGTTCAACATTGCATCAATATTCCAGTTTCCCTTTTTTGCTTTATCAGCCAGGAAGCTTGCCCCTAATAAGCCTTGCTCTTCGCCGCTCACGGCAAGAAAAATAATAGTGGCAGGAAAGCTCCGCTTGCTCATGATTCTTGCACATTCCATTACGGCTGCAACACCACTGCCGTCATCATTAGCGCCGGGTGCGTCGGAGGTTTTATTCATTACATCGCTTACACGGCTATCCAGGTGACCGCTGATTAAATAAATCCGGTCGTCGCCTGCGTCAGTGCCTTTCAGTATCGCCATGGCATTGCCTAAATTAACGGCAGTGCTAACCCGGCGTCCATCAGGTTGCAACGTAGTGGTATCAACCATCGCCGTTAACCTGCCCCCGCTCTGTGCAGCAAATTCGTTGAACTTTTGCACTACCCATTCCCTGGCAGCGCCAATGCCCCTCTTTTTATCGGTTGTTGTGCTTATTGTACTGCGGGTACCAAAGCTCACCATCTTGTTGATATAGCTTTTCATTGAATCAGGCGAAATTTCTTTTACCATCGTTTCTATTTCGGGGTCGCGATTTATGATGGTTTGAGCTGAGGAAAGAAACGTTATAGCGAGCAGGGACAAAGTAAAAAGACCTTTTTGCATGTGCAGTATTTATTGGATAAAAATAAGAAGGTATGGGCAGGGGCGGCAGAGGTTTTTTAGAGTGTATCGGGATGCTCATTTTTACCGATGAGCATTTGCGCATACATTTCAACAATGTCAAATGTTCATATAGGTTCAACCATTTTAAAAATCGAAATAGTGACATTCACTGTTGCCAATGGTACCCTTTTGTATAGTTGGTTGCATCAATGTACCATTTTTAATACCCATACTTCTCCTTCCATAAAGTCTTTAAATATCTCCTTAACTCTTCTTCCCTTGGGTTCTTTCCCGGTTCATAAAACACTGTGCCCTTAATTTCATCCGGTAAGAATTCCTGCTCGGTAAAATTGTTTTCATAGCTGTGTGCATACTTATAATCTTTACCATAACCCATGCGCTTCATCAAGCCTGTTGGTGCGTTGCGTATATGTAACGGCACCGGCAGGTCACCGTGTTTACGAACAACTTCCAGGGCATCGCCAATTGCCATATAAGAGGCATTGCTTTTATGCGATGAAGCAAGGTAGGTAGCACATTGTGCCAGGATAATCCTTGCTTCGGGATTGCCAATTTTATTTACTGCATCAAAGCAGGCATTGGCTAATAGTAAAGCGTTAGGGTTTGCATTGCTGATGTCTTCTGATGCAAATATCACCATGCGCCTTGCAATAAATTTTACGTCTTCTCCGCCTTCAATCATTCGTGCCAGCCAGTAGAT
>DASQMG010000315.1:0-46886 GCA_035645595.1 Flavisolibacter sp.
GTGGCGACGCTCCGTTCAACAGCAGAATTGCTATGAAACAGTTTGTAGCCCCGTCGTCCCAGGGCACGAGGGATCTCTGAGCTGCATTATAAACGACTACCATCAAAAGCAAACCGGGTTGCAGTCTTCATCAACCCATCGTCCACAGATCCCTGGGGCCTTGTCATTCCAAAGCAACGTTGCTACTATTGCAGGTGGGTTGAAGTTTAAAGAGTGGTTACACAATGCTGAATAGAATTACAAAGTGTACAGGAGTGCGACGCAAGTAAAGCAAAATAGTAGCACTGCTGCCAGTTACATAAAAAAACTCAATCGTAAAGACGATTGAGTTATAAAAAGGTCAGCACAGGTATACCATAACAGTTACCAGATCTTTATCCGTTTTTCCGGCGCTACGTATAATTTATCCCCGGGCTGCACATTAAAGGCAGTGTACCATGCATCAATATTTACAACAGCGCCATTACCACGATACATACCCGGCGAGTGCGGATCAGTTAAAATCAATTGCGCTGTGGTTTCAGGCAGTGCATTGCTACGCCATATTTGTGCCCAGCTTAAAAAGAAACGCTGCTGCGGGGTGAAGCCATCAATCTTTTTAGCGTTCTTGAACTGCGGTGTTTTTGTGAAGGCTTCATAAGCAATACTTAACCCGCCAATGTCGGCCAGGTTTTCACCCAAAGTAAGCCGGCCATTTACGTGCAGTGTATCTAAAACGGTGTATGCATTGTATTGATTGACCACTTCAGCGGCTTTTGACTTAAACTTAGTCTCATCTTCTTTACTCCACCAGTTTTCCAGGTTACCGCTGGCTGCATATTGTGCGCCCTGGTCGTCAAAGCCATGCGTCATTTCGTGACCGATAACAGCCCCAATACCGCCATAAATAATGGCATCATCGGCACCAAAATCAAAGAAAGGAAATTGCAAAATTCCGGCAGGGAAAGCAATCTCGTTGTTCACAGGATTATAATACGCATTGATGGTTGGCGGGGTCATTCCCCATTCGGTCCGGTCAACGGGTTTGCCTAATCGGTTGATCATGTAATTATAACTCCACTCACCGGTGCTGCGCAAATTACTGAGGAAATTATCGCCGGTAACAGTTACTCCCTGGTAGTCTTTCCATTTATCGGGATAGGCAATTTTTTTGGTGAAGGCATTTAGCTTCTGGAGGGCTTTCGCTTTGGTAGCGTCACTCATCCAATCTAAACGCTGAATGCGTTCAGCAAAGGTTTGTTGCAGGTTGGCTACCATTTCCTGCATCCGGGTTTTAGCTTCGCCTTTAAAATATTTCTTTACGTACAGTTGGCCTAAAAGATCGCCAAGTGTACCATCAATTAGCCCGCTTACTCTTTGCCAGCGGGGTGTTTGCTCCTTTTGCCCGGTTAAGGTTTGAGTTAGTTTAAAGCTCTCATTTACAAAAGCGCTGCTCAAGTAAGGCGCCGCATTTTTTAAAACATTCCAGCGGAGGTAAGTTTTCCAGTCCTGCAGCGGCAATGCACTTAATAAAATGTCAGCTGTTTTTAAAAACTGCGGATTGCCAACTAAGATAGTATCTACACCCTGCACTTTCATTTGCTGCAATAGGGTGCTCCAGTTTAACCCCGGTGTTTGTGCAGAAAAATCTTTTACAGAAAACTTGTTATAGGTTTTATAGGGATCACGCATTTCTACCCGGCTCATTTGCGCCTTGGCTAAGGCGGTTTCCATACGCAGGATGGCATCTGCGCTATAGGTGGCGGTAGCAGCGTTTTCACCAATCAATCCAAACATTTTTTCTACATGCGACCGAAAGGCATTTCGTATGGTGGTGCTTCTTGCATCGTCTTTCAAATAATAATCACGGTCGGGCAACGAGGTACCCCCCTGGCCTATTTGCGGAATATATTGGCTTACATTTTTACGGTCCTGCCCTATAAACATTCCAAACAGGGGAGAGGCAACTCCTCGTGTGCGCAACGTAGCAATTTCAGCCACCACATCTCCTTTTGTTGTTAACTGAGCCAATCTATCCAACTCTCCCTTTACAGGGGTATAGCCACGGGCTTCGACAGCGGCGCTATCCATACCGCTGCGGTAAAAATCACCAATCATTTGCGAGAGGCGGTCTTTGCCACTATTCTTTTCTGCTTCCTGTAATAAAGTTTGCAGGCGCTGGCTGCTTTCTTCGCGAAGCATATCAAAACTTCCCCAGCGGGTTTTTGATGCGGGCACCGGGTTCTTTTTAATCCAGTTGCCGTTGGCATAGAGGTAAAAGTTATCACCGGGCTTTACCGACATATCCATGTTGGCAGGATCGATAAATTTTGGGTCTTTATCACCGGTGAAAGCAACAGCGGCGGTTGCTACCGCACTGATGGTTAGCACTTTTAAAAGCATGTTCATATAGTCAATTTTTAGGACGGCTAATTTACGCCTGTAAAAGGGTTATCTGGTGTTATGGCTGTAAATATTGTGTTACAGCTTTTGATAGATGAGATACATTTGAACGACCATTAAAATTTTTATGAGAACGATACTGCTCCTGGTGTCCTGCTCCCTTTTCTGGGCTTGCACTACTACAAAAATGCTCCATAAATCAGCAAACGAGGCTGTGTTGAATGATGCGGCTTTACAAACCGCACATGTAGGCATCTCTATTTACGAACCAGCCACAGGCAGGTATTTATACAACTACCAGGGCGATAAATATTTTGTACCGGCGAGTAATATAAAAATTCCCACCTGCTATGCAGCGATGAAGTATTTGGGAGATAGTTTGGTGGGGTTGCGAGTAGTTCAGCAAAGCGATCATCTATTTATCAGCGGTACGGCTGACCCAACTTTTTTTCATGAAGACTTTAAAACTCAACCCGTTTTTAATTACCTGAAGCAGGTAGCTAATTCAAAATTCAATGTTTGGTACCGTGAAAAAACGCAACAGCCGGTTCATTGGGGTAGTGGTTGGTCATGGTCGGATTATGATGCTGATTATATGACCGAGCGAAATGCTTTTCCTATTTACGGAAACACGGTTTCGTTTACCGGAAGATTTGATTCAATTGATGTCTTTCCGCAATATTTTAAAAAGCAAATCTTATCTGAAAGATCCACTCCTGGTGGATATGTTAGTGAAGTGAATAGAGAAATCCGTACAAATAATTTCAATACAATTGCATATGGTAAGATGGATAGGAAATTAAATGTCCCATTTGTTACTTCTGATACTTTGACATTCAAATTATTAATGGAAGCTTTGAATAATCCCCAAAATTTTGTTGGCCCAAATGTCGCTCCTCCTATCCTTTTTCAGAATGAACAACAAATCTTTGCCATCCACTCCCAACCCACCGACTCTCTCCTCAAACCCATGATGCACCGCTCCGATAATTTCTTTGCCGAGCAATCGCTCCTCATGGTAAGCAATGAACGGTTAGGTGTTATGAACGATGCAAAAATTATTGATACCATCCTTAAAACCGATTTTAAAGACCTTCCGCAAAAGCCACGCTGGGTAGATGGTTCAGGGCTTAGCCGCTACAATTTATTTTCGCCACAGGATTTTGTTTTCATCCTTAATAAAATGAAGAATGAATTTGGTATGGCCCGTATCAAAAACATTTTTGCTACCGGTGGCGAAGGCACCTTAAGCAGCTATTATAAAAGAGACAGTACTTTTATTTATGCTAAAACGGGAACACTTTCCGGCGTGGTAGCCATCAGCGGTTTTCTATTTACCAAAAAGGGGAAGGAACTTATTTTTTCTGTGCTGGTAAATAATCACCAGGGTTCGGCAACTAACGTACGAAGAGCCGTGGAGAAGTTTATCGGGGGAGTGAGGGAGAGATTCTGAACCGGGAGCCATAGGATTGAAATGATTTATGGGAAAGAAAGACTTTTCATTACATAGTACCTTTCCCTGGATAAGTAGTTTATCCCTTCCTCCTGATCCCATTAATCCCGGTTAGGACAATTACCGCATAAACATCTTCTCCAGCCCCTCTTTTTTAAACTCCAGATAGGTTGGCCTGCCCGATGGTGTAGCGTTGGGTTGGGTGCAGGCAAATAGGTCGGCAACCAAACCTTCCATTTCTTTTTCGGTAAGCGATACACCGGTTTTAATCGCCTGTTGGCAGGCTACTGTGCGCAATAGCATCTCCCGCTTAGGCAACTTTAACTCTGAGCTAAAATGTTTGTACTGTTCTATGATTTTTTCCAACGTGGCGTTTTCATTACCGGTGCTTACATCGGCCGGTGTGCCCTGTATAACAAAAGCATTTTTACCAAACGGCTCAATGCTGTAACCCAGTTGTTGCAGGTCGGGTAACAACTCATTTAATAAAACGGCATCAGCAGGTGTCAATTCTACCGTAACAGGAAACATGCTTCGCTGCACAGCAACCGGCTTGCCTCCTAATGCGGCAAGCAGTCTTTCATAAATAATCCGCTCATGTGCGGCCTGCTGATGAAGGAGCAAAAATTTATCAGGATAGGCAATTAATATATAAGAAAGAAAAAGCTGTGCAGGCGGTACCGCGGTTTCGTAAGGTGCAAAACGTGAGACCTGGGAAAAGGAACTCTGTTGCTGAATAGTTTGCTGCTGCGGAATGGTCACCCTCTCATCCTCGTTCATTAACTGTTTGGCTAAAGAAACAAAAGTTGAGGAAGACTCTTTATTCACTACAAAGTTGTCATCCTGAGGCTGCCAGAGGGCACCATCTACCTCGTTGCCAACTACTTTATGCGCCTGGTTCGCTTCGGTAAATGTTTGAAAGATGTTGCCCTCTTTTATAGCCGTTTGCCGCTCTTCTGTAAATGGTTTTTGTATGGAGTCCAGGCCCTGTATCGAAGCATCCAACTCAAAATCCAGGGTAGGCGTAATGCTGAATTGTGCCAGCGCATGTTTTACTGCCGCCTGTATAAAAGCGTAGATGATCTTTTCATCTTCAAACTTTATTTCCTGCTTGGTGGGATGCACGTTTACATCAACCTGCGCGGGGTCCAGATCTATAAACAACACATACGCCGGGAAAGAGTCTGCGCCAATCATTTGCTGGTAAGCATTCATTACCGCATGATTCAGGTAGGCACTTTTTATAAACCGGTTGTTTACAAAAAAGTATTGGTCGCCCCTTGTTTTTTTTGCTGTTTCAGGCTTACCTACAAAACCATAAATGTTTAAGTAGTCGGTATCTTCTTTAACCGCTACCAGCTTTGCATTATAATTTGTGCCCAGTATTTGCAGGATGCGCTGTTTGAGGCTTCCACTTTCTAAATAAAAAATTTGCTGGCCATTGCTGGTTAATGAAAAAAAGACGGACGGGAAGGACATGGCCACACGAATAAATTCATCTACCACGTGGCGCATTTCAGCGGCATTGCTTTTTAAAAAATTACGACGGGCAGGCACATTGAAAAACAAATTCTTCATGCATATAGATGTGCCTACGGGGGCTGCTACAAGCGACTGTTTTATAACCTGGCTGTTTTCAATTTCTATACAAGTGCCCACTTCGTCTTCCGCCCTTCGGGTACGCAACTCCACTTGCGCTACGGCTGCAATAGAAGCTAATGCCTCGCCACGAAAGCCCATGGTACGGATATGGAACAGGTCGTCAATGTTTTTAATTTTAGATGTGGCGTGACGCTCAAAGGCCATGCGGGCATCCGTTTCGCTCATACCACTGCCATTATCAACTACCTGCAGCAAGGCTTTGCCTGCATCGTTGATAAATAATTTTATTTCGGTAGCGCCGGCATCCACAGCATTTTCAAGCAGTTCCTTTACCGCACTGGCCGGTCGCTGAATCACCTCGCCGGCAGCAATCTGGTTTGCAATATTATCTGGAAGTAATAGAATCTTATCAGCCACAATTTTATCCTCTTAAGATTTCAAAAATACAGGATTGAGAAAAAAGGCGGGTGATTAGGTTGCCACTAAGTGAGAATGCTTACCCGGTTAAAATTTTTCCACAATGCTTTTCGTTTGTAAGAATGAAAATATAGTTTGGCGCTCTAATCCTATTCGTCCTATGAAAACACTGGCACTGTATGCTGTTGCATACGTTTTAGCCTTTTGCAGTTGCCGTAAAGAAAGCGGTCCCGGGAATTTATTAACACCCGCACTCATTCCTTCATTTAAGCAGTTTATTATTCCGCAAGGTGCGCACTATGCCACGGAAAATGGTTTCAAAGCTTTGGAGGTGGCAGAACTAAAATTTATGGTGAAGTTTGACAGTTCTGCTATTTACCAAACAACTGATCCGCAAAACCAATACGACATTAATAAGCTGTATGGATTCTCGGATAATGACAGTCAACATCATTTGTATAGTGCCCGCTTTGGCTGGCGATGGAGTGATGGGGCCCTGCGGATTTTTGCTTACACCTACAATAATGGGGTGAGAGATTCAAAAGAGTTAAGTACGGTCACTATCGGGAAAGAGGTGGAGTGTTCAATTAAAGTTGTAGGAGAAGTTTACCAGTTTGCCATAAATGGCAAGGCACAAACTATGCCTCGCCTGAGCTTAACACCAGTAGCAAAAGGTTACCAGCTCTACCCATATTTTGGTGGCAATGAAGTGGCACCGCATGAGGTAAGGATTGGGATACGCGAGGTTAAATAAGGCTGCAATAAACCGCAGCGAAAAGGCAGAATTTGAGTTCAGCACGGGAGGAAAAACGTATCTCAACGAAAACCTCTTCTTCCTCATGTTCTTTGCGGTAAAAATTCTTTCCGGTTTTCCCCTAAATTGTGCTGAGATTCTTCTGTATGAAAAAATGGACCCTTATCCTTTGCTGTCTTTCCACTTATTTTTTGTTCACACAATATAGCAGCCGCTCTTCCGCCGACAAATGGGTCGATAGCGTCTTTACTTCTTTCAGTAAAGAAGAAAAGATTGCGCAACTGATGGTGATACGTGCCCATAGCAACCTGGGTCCCGACCATGTGCAAAAAGTAACAGACCTGATTAAAAATTATAATGTTGGTGCGCTTTGTTTTTTCCAGGGTGGCCCGGTGCGGCAGGCTAATCTTACCAACCTTTATCAATCCCTTGCAAAAACGCCACTGATGGTAACCATTGATGGTGAATGGGGTTTGGGCATGCGGCTCGACAGTGTGATAAAATACCCCTATCAATTAACCCTGGGCGCACTCAGGGATGAAAAGCTGGTGTATGAAATGGGCCTTGCCGTAGGTGAGCAAATGAAGCGCATTGGCGTGCATGTAAACTATGCACCTGTAGTGGATATCAATAACAACCCGGCTAATCCTGTTATTGGTTACCGCTCCTTTGGCGAAGACAAATATAAGGTGTCGGCTATGGGCGTTGCTTATACCAAAGGCATGCAGGAAGCAGGCATTATGGCCTGCGCCAAACATTTTCCGGGGCATGGCGATGTGGCGGTTGACTCGCACTACGATCTGCCTCTTATTACAAAATCAAGGTTTAGTTTAGATTCATTGGAGTTATACCCATTCAGGCAATTATTCAAAGCAAACGTAGGCAGTGTAATGATTGCACATTTAGCTATACCTGCCATTGATACTGCCGCAAACAGACCCACCTCACTCTCTAAAGCCAATGTAACCGAGCTGCTCCGAAATGATCTCAACTACGAGGGCCTAACCTTTACTGATGCGTTGGAGATGAAAGGCGTAGCCAAATACTTCGGTGGTGGCGAAGCGTCCGTAGAAGCTTTAATCGCTGGCAACGATATGCTTTGCCTGCCGGAGAATATTGGTGAATCCATTGAAGCCGTAAAAAAGGCGATCAGGGAAAAGCGTTTGAAGTGGAATGATATTGATAAGAAAGTAAAAAAAGTGCTTTATGCAAAATATGGGTTGGGGTTAAGCAATCCACAGATGGTTGATACAACTAATTTATTAGCTGATGTTAATAAGAGCACAGAATCACTTCGGGCAAAGGTGGCGGCCAATGTTGTTACCGTGATGAGCAACAAAAAAAACCTGCTTCCCTTTATAAGCGGGGGCAGGGTGGCGTACGTTGGCATTGGCACCCCAACACTTAACACATTTGGGGAAAGAGTAAAAACCGATTTTGGTGCTGATACTTATTTGCTTACTGGTGGTGATAGTACGAAAGCAGGTTCCCTCTTAGACAGTATAAAAAGGGGCGAATACAGTAAGGTGGTAATTGGTCTGCATAACTATTCAATTCGTACGGCCAATAATTATGGCATTTCAAAAGCGGCCATTGCTTTAATAGATAGCCTGCAGCGGTATAATGCCCTCACTTTTGTTTTTGGAAATGTATATGCCGCACAAAATTTTTGTACCGCTTCTACATTGATAGCGATGTATGAAGATGATGCCATTTTTCAGAATGCCGCTGCTGATTTTCTAACGGGCAGGATAGGCGCAAGGGGAACCGTTCCGGTTACGGTTTGTAATAGTAAATATGGAGACGCTGTGGCTGTAAGCCGCTTTACACCGGTGGGGACAAGCTATGAATGGGCTGTAGTAGATTCTATTATGCAGGATGGTTTAGCAAAGAAAGCCTACCCGGGTGCAGTGGTTTTAGCGGTGCAGGGCGGTATAATAAAATACCACAAAGCTTTTGGCAATTTTGAATTTGACCCGGCTTCCCTGCCTGTAACATTGGAAAGCGTTTACGACCTGGCTTCGGTAACAAAAGTTTCCGCTACTACGGTTGGTGTAATGAAGCTGTATGAAGGAGGCAAACTGGATTTGGATAAAACCCTTGGCGATTATTTGCCTTATACTGTTGGCACAGATAAAGCGCCATTGAAACTGAAAGATGTATTACTGCACCAGGCAGGATTGAACCCTTTCATTTCTTTTTATAGAGAAACCATTGATGCCGCTACCGGCCAGCCTTCGCCAGCTTATTACCGGGACAAAATGGATAGTGTATTCTCTATTCCCGTTGCCCGAAACTTGTGGCTGCGCAGGGATTATAATGACAGCATGCTAAAAAAGATTGTTCAAAGCAAACTCACCGCTCACGGCAAATATGTGTATAGCGATAACGATTTTATTTTACTGGGAAAGATAATAGAGACTATAGCCGGGATGCCACTTGATCAGTACCTGCAAAAAACATTTTACAGGCCGATGGGTATGGCTACAACCGGTTTTAAGCCCTGGCAGTACTTAGGTGTGGAAAGGGTAGTGCCTACCGAGAATGAAACCTATTTCCGCCGGCAATTGTTGCGTGGTTATGTACACGACGAAGGTGCTGCGATGTTTGGAAACGTTTCTGGTCATGCGGGCCTGTTTTCCAATGCGTATGATTTATCCATGTTGTATCAAATGTTATTAAACGGCGGCAGCTTTAACGGCGAACGTTATTTAAAAAAAGAGACCATTGATTTGTTTACATCCTATCATAGTGAGATAAGCCGCCGCGGTTATGGTTTTGATAAGCCTGAAAAAGACAATGGGAGTCGTAAGGAACCCTATCCTTCTTCTTCGGCATCAGCTGAAACCTTTGGCCATACCGGGTTTACAGGTACTTGCGTTTGGGTAGATCCAAAATCGGATTTGGTGTATGTGTTTTTATCGAATAGAGTTTATAACACAAGGGCTAATAATTTGCTGGGGCAGATGGGCATTAGAGGAAAAGTTCAGGATGCGATTTATAAGGCGTTGGAGGTAGAGAAGAAGGGGAAGGGACTTTAGCGTTTCGCAAATTCGGGGGTGTCGCCACAAAGCCATCTGCCAAGACCCGGAGCGAACAGTAAATCTTGGAGCAGGTTAGGTTTCCTACGGATGGTCGAACCGGGGATTAACAAAGTTATTGAGGATGCTGCCAAACCGAAAATTAAGACCTACACCTGAATTAATGTAGTAAGTAGAGGCTATCTGCCTTCTTTTAACCAGTATGTCTTCCTCAGATGCCTTGCCCCTGGCCAGGTACACCTGGTCGTGTACCAGTCCGCCGTATGAATAGACATTAAACGATAGCCCTCCTGTAATTCGCACGTTCACATTCAAGTTTAGCGACAGGTTATTCAATGACAAATCATGGAAGAAACTACTGTAGCTGATTGTGCAGTTTGCGTTTCCCCACTTTTGTTTAAGCGAAAGGTAAGCCTGGGCCCGATGCCCCCATAAAACTTCAGAGATCCTGTTGTAAATAGTTGTGTCGTAGTACCTGTTGTGCCTGACATTAACACCATAGTTGAGCGTCAGAAATTTGTTGTTTACTTCACTATATGGGAAAATGGCATACTCTAATGCTGCCCTGATGTTACGGCGTAACTTGTTATTTTCAAAAGTATTATTGCTCAGGTGTGCATCGTAACCAATACTCCAATGCGAACTAATACTTTTAACCAGGTTGTGGTTAAGCGAATAATTGCTGTTTATCACAACATTTTTCTTAGTACCACCAGTATCCTCAAATGTATATGAACTATTATTATATCCCACATAGCTACTAAAACCAACCTTTAGTTTATCAGTGGTCCTGTTAACATTAACATGCCCGTTTAACTTCAGCGTTTTATACACCTGCTCAGCATTGTAACTTCCATCGCTTCCAACATTCACTACCCAGTAGTTCCACTTATCGGTAGTTTGTTCTGTGGTTCCGGGGTTATCTTTCCAGTTCGCCGGCTTCATCCCGATTTCAACCAAATCACCATAAAAGGAATGCGAAATAAAAGGAAACAATCCCTGTTTTATTTTTTGTAAAATAGCCACCCTTGATTCGGCAGATGTTAAATTGGGGTTTAGATTTCCCGAAAGCGTATCAGAAAATCTGGAAAGGTCATTTTGCCCAAAAAATATATACTGAACAGTGTTCCCTCCGTTACCACTTTTTACCGAAGTGATCAGGATATGAACGTCTGCTGCAACACGATCCAGTACAAAATCAACCAGTTTAATTTCTGTTCGGATAAAGTTATTATCACACTTAACGTTCTTACAATCCACAAAAACCTTAAGCTTTTCCTCACCTGCAATTTGACTAAAAGAATTGAAAGAAGAGGAGAAAAGTAACAGGAAAAAAAGCACTCGCGCAGGCAACATCACTAAGTCTAATTCAAGGTTATAAAATCGTATTTCAAACGCCTGCGTACCCTTGCTTTTTTGAACAGCTACAACAGTAAAAGGAGACAGACAATCGTTACATATTAAGTTGGCGGGAACGGGATAACTCTTAAAGTAGCCATACAGCCAAGCATCCTACATTATTACAATGATTGTTCCTGTTTTTTTTGGGAAAAAGTTGGCATGGCTAACGGAGTATATCTGCTGTCCGCCTTAGGGGTTTGCCTATGGCTTTGTGAAGTTGGTATTGTAGGCGGTAGTATTTCAAACAGCGGCTTCCAGCTAATGCAGGTAAAGGTGATAAAATAAATACTACCACCCTGGGGGTGCTGCTGTATGCGTACCAGCACAGTTTAAAGATAAAGCTAGTAGCAGAATTCCCGGGTCTTGCCACAAAGCCATTGCACAAGACTTTCCGCGAAGACCCGGGCGTACCTAAAGCAACTCCATAAGACCATCTGCTAAGCCACCAGCCGAAGGCTAAAAACTAGTTTGGGAATAATCATAAAAACGTAATTTGGCTTCCAGAATATTCACCTTAGTTTAATTAAACATGAAAAAGACAATACTCGTTTCCCTTTTCGCTGTTTGTTTGTTCGCCCTGAAAGCATCCGCCCAAACAAACAAACCAAAAGACTCCATCCCTGTGTTTTCTATCGCCGACAGTGCCAGCTACACCGGCAACTATAAATACGAGGGCCTGCCATTCCAGTACATGGAAATCAGCGTAAAGGACGGCAAGCTTGCTTTTGTCGGTGGCGAATACAACGGCTTTTTGAATCCTATGAAGGACAAGAAAGATGCGTTTGATGCTGACGGCGCTGCCCTCTTTACCTTTTTACGCAACCGCGAAGGCAAAGTAGCTGAACTACAGATAAACTACCACGGGCAAACCTATCTCGGCAAAAGGGAGTAATAGAGAGTTGATAACCGAGTAAAGAAGCGAGATGGCTGCGGAACAAACCTTTCCCTTCCCCGATGATTCCCTGCAACTGCATCTTACATTAAATACTTTCGGCGGTAGACATAACCGGGAAAAGATATCCGTTATTTTTTATCGTCCTTTGTTCATTCAATCAATTTAGTTAAATCGGCACCAAATACAATAGGGCCAGATTTCGCTATCCGTCTGGGATCTCTTCGCGGATGGCCTTATGGCAAGACCCGTAATTCTATTCCAGCTCTACATCTTCCACTCTCATAATATGGTTATACCAATTCGCGTTCACATCATTAAAAGACCCGGCGCTGCTATGCAGGTAAATAGAAGAATCATTCATCAGATTCCAACACAAACAACCGATGCAAAAAATTAGAAAAGCAGTATGGCTTGTTTTCGTTTAATTTTTTAATTGAAACTGCGGCACTTCTATCTTTTCTGCAGACATCGCCACATAACTGATTGTTTTTTTTGTTCCGTTTTCTTCCACCTGAATTTGTACCGGGGCCTGAACGTCGGCAGAGTTCATGCTATAGCCATTTAACAGAAGCCCGTTACGGATCCCTGCTTTCCAGGCGGCGCTGTTTTCTTTAACGCCCTCAATTTTCCGTGCTTTCCATGAAGGGCCTAAATCAAAGCCCGCATCAAACGCACCGATGGAGATAAAGCGAAGTTTTGCCAACACACCTAAGCTTTGCGGATGCACCGGAATGAGACCGCTTTCGTCAATAAACTTCCTGTGCTGGTCGTGGATAGAATAGCCCGAATACGCTTTAATCAAATCTAAAAAATAAGTTTCCGTGACCGGTAAATTGGTATTGCTTCTCTTAAGCAGATCATGCATTACATTATCCAGGGAATGTCTGTTTTTTGAGTTTTGTTTAATCAACTGGTCAAGGTATAAGGCATATACACAGCCTTTGCGATAGGGAAGATTGTTATAGTCGGCCGTGTTCCAGAAATTTTTGGCAGCGGTGGCCCTGTCTTTGCTCCAAACAGGAGATAAATAATAATCAGAGATATTACCATTGATGGCTTTTATATAATCAGGTAAAGAAATAAGGCCTTGCTTGTACAATAATTTATAAGCGTAATAATCAGTAAAGCCCTCGCTAAACCATTTGTTTCTAAACTCATCGCCGGTAAAAGCTATTTTATTGCCGTTCCATCTATGGAAATACTCATGCGTGAGTAAACGAAGCAAAGAAAGTTCCAGTCCGAAATCTTTGGTAGAAGCCATCATAAATGATTGGTGCAGCGCCGAGCCATTACTGGTTCCTGTACCATCATAAGGAATAAGGCTCACAAAATAATAAGGCTCCGCATAGTCATTCCAAAACTGCCGTTGCATACCAAGGATTTTGGTGATAGTGTTGGCAAAGGCTGAATCACTAAACTTCCAACCCCTGCCACGCAACGCTACATAAACCGGCTGGCCTCTTACCTGTTGTTGATAAATGCGAAAATCACCGGCCACGTAAATTGAATTAAGTAGTTCATTTAACGTGACCTGACCATTGTAGGTCCGAGTTTGTACATGAAGGCTGTTGCCAATCTGCCAACCGGCGGGCAGGCCGGTCCAGTTTAATTGTACTGAAACTGGTTGTGAAGAATCCATCCGGGGTACTACAAGTAAACCATAGCCGGTGCATTGCATATAGTCCCTTTTTAATACGGCTCTATTGTTCAGAGGGGAGGTAAAACTTCCCTTCCAGTCTTGTTTGAGGATATAGGTAAACTGCAGGTTTTCGTTGGGTTGGTGCGTTATCAGCCGAACGGTTGAGTCTTCAGTACTGCTGATGCGGGCAGCCGGGGTAGTAACCTCTATCTGCTGAATTGCTTTGTATAACTCGCCCTGGTCAGCAAATTGATCCGGTAACATTAAGTAGGATTGCCCGGTAGTGTTTCCTTTTAACTGTACCTGCACCTTTAGTTCCATCGCCGTTGTATCGTATGTAAAAGTGTAGGAAAGCGTTTGCCGTTGTGCTACAGTAGTTATCGATATAAATAAAGCCGTTACCAAAAAAAGTATACGGGGCATGGGCTCAAATTTTTGGAAACAAAACTATTGTATTCGCGGTTATTTGCAGTTGTTCTTAAGTGGATTCACGTGGGGTGCCTGCAGGGGTTCAGGTGGGAAGCCATCTCTTGGAGACATGCGATAAACAGGACGCTTTAAACATATTTTCACTCCTTATCCTTCTTTCTTGTGCGCTCAATCAATTCTTCCAGGTCATCTACCACATATGATAGACCAATGTCACCATTGCTAAATTTTTTCGTATAGCCGCTAAAGCTATCGCCTTTAAAAATCACTTTCTTATCCTTATAAAAAACAATTGCATTAGAGCTGCCACCCACGGGCGTCTTATCCTCCTGCGACTTAACCGGTTCTTTTACATCTTTAAATGAAGTAAGTATTTTATTAAACTCATGTCGTGTAAAAGGCCGCTTCACTGTCAGCAAAATTTTACTATAGCTTTTTATGGTAATTACCATTTCATGTGGGCTAATAGTAATGGCGTAACCCCGGTTATACTGCGATGCCACGGTAGGTCCATGGTGCGTATATTCAATTTTGTTTGCATCGGCAACTAAGGCTTTTGCTTCGGACCCATTTTCATCCTGCATGCGCAATTTATTTTAAGATGATCGCAAAAAAATAGTGGCCGAAGCCACTATAAAAATATTTGTAACGCCTTTACCGTAGCAGGTAACTAATAAATTTTACACCTGCTACTAACAGTCACCCGCTAACTTTCTTTCTTTGGTTCAATACCGCCATCACCCTGCGGCCTGCGTGGCTGCTGCGGACGTTGTGGCCTTTGCTGCTGACCGCCCCCGGCGGGCCGCTGCTGATTATTGCCCACTCCATTTCCACCACCCGGCCCGGTCCGTTGCTGGTTCCCCTGTGGCCGCTGATTGGCCTGAGGTTTCGGTAATGAACCTTGTGGGCGTTGTACCGGCCTGTTCCCATTACCCGGTGGCTGGTTAGCGGGCCGCTGTTGTGGGTTGGGTGGACGTTGTTGCCTTTGCTGTCCTTCACTCTTTTGCGGCGCTTGCCTATTGCCTATTACACCTTGCCCATTGCCCTGTTTTTGAGGCCGTTGCTGTTCCCTTCCCCTGTCTCTTTTTTTCCTATCGGCCTTTTCCAGGGTTTGCAAACTAATTTGTCCAACCAAATCAACATACTCCGGCTCTACTTCCTTTGCTTTGCCGGTTAGTACTTCTACAGGCTCCAGCTCTTCCGGGATAACATTCTGTTGGTTAAGCGAACGGATTTTTCGAACCCTTTCAATGGTTAACGGGTACTGCTTATTGCTTTGCGGCAACACATACCACATTAAGTTTTTGAAAATGTCTTTTTTAATAAGTGTTGCTGTACCCTTTGCTACCTGGAGAATGTCGGCATTTTCGGGAAAGCCCTGCAGTGCATCCAAATAGGTATCCAGCTCATAATTCAAACAGCATTTAAGGCGACCACATTGGCCACTTAATTTGGTTTGATTGATAGAAAGATTTTGGTAACGGGCTGCTGCTGTATTTACCGATTTAAAATCGGTTAACCACGTAGCGCAGCAAAGTTCACGGCCGCAACTTCCAATGCCACCTACTTTTCCGCTCTCCTGCCGGGCACCTATCTGGCGCATCTCTACTTTTACTTTGAACTCCGATGCGTAGATTTTTATCATCTCCCGAAAGTCAACACGGTCATCGGCAATATAAAAGAAGGTTGCTTTTTTACCATCCGCCTGGAACTCAATCTGGCTCATTTTCATGTTCAGGTTAAGCTGCTTGGCAATAGCCCGGCTTCTTATCAGGGCTTCGGCCTCACGGGCCTTGTTTTGTTTTAACACTTCAAGGTCGCGGTCAGTAGCAGGACGCAAAACCTTTTTTATGTCCGGGGCCATTTCATTTACACCCCGCTTTTTCATTTGCAGACGAACAATTTCTCCGGTAAGAGAAACTTCGCCCACATCAAAACCGCTTATGCCTTCCAGTGCAACCATGTCGCCTTTTTCAAAGGTTTGTAAGGTGCTGTTTCTATAAAAATCTTTACGGCTTCCCTGGTTAAAACTGATTTCCACAATGCGGCAAACATCGCCTGCATCGGAGATTGGAAGATTGCGGAGCCAATCGTGGGTATTCATCCGGTTGCAACCACCCGTGCTGCAACCACCATTGCTTTTACATCCGCCCGGTTTGCCGCCTGACGCGGTACCACAAGAATCACATCCCATGCTATTAATTGATTATAGGGTTAAAATTGCGGGGGTGAACAACGGAAGAGAAGTCTGGAAAGTCGGGAAGTCCGAAGGAAAGTCGAGTGTATAATGGAAAGAGTCAGGGGAAGTTAAAAGAATCATAGGCGTCATGAAGGAACCTGTATTGTTCCCATGACGTCTTTGATTTATAACTTGTCTGATTACTTCATTAACAATGATTTTAACCGTTAGACCTGTTGTTTATAATGAGTATAGAATAACTTTCTGAACCTTCTTCACAATGCCAATAACCCCGGATATATATTGAATCCGCCAAAGGCGGACAGTAAGCAAATATAATTTTTTTAGCGTACCGAATAACTACACTGAAACCACCACCCCGTTTTTAACGATATGAAAAATTTTGATAGTAAGGGCATGAAAGAGAATTTTAGCATTGGCGTTGCGCTCAATGTAATAGGCCGCTTTGTTCAGTTCATCAGCAATGGCCTCTTTTTGTTCCAGCCCCATGGCTTTGTTAAGTTTAATAGCAAAGTCCTGTTCTCCGGAAGACATTGCCGCCAAAACCTGGTCGCGCTGAAGCCCTGTGCTTATTTCCAAACGTAAGGCCTGCTCTAATAAATGGGTAAAGTAGCGGAGGAATTGTTTTTGTGCCTCCCTGCCCAGGCGGGCTATTTCTTCAATTTGTTTTACCTGCGCAATAGGGCCACCTCGTAAAATAGCGTTCAGCCATTCTCGCAGCAGGTTGTAATAATCTTCATCGGCATGTTGCAATTGATGCAGGGCTTCACGGTAATTCCCTTCGCTGGCATTGGCAATAAGTTTAGCCTTATCGGCATCAATACCGGCTTTTGCAATTAGTGTTGCTTCAATATCTCCTGCCTGTAGGGCTGGAAGCCTTACCAACTGGCAGCGGGAAAGAACAGTGGTTAAAATAGCACCTTCGTTTTCAGCCACTAAAATAAAAAGGGTATCTGGTGGTGGTTCTTCAATGAGTTTTAGGAGCTTGTTTCCTTCTTTACCTAAATACTCCGGCATCCACATAACTAAAATCTTGTAGCCGCTTTCAAAGCTTTTTAAAGAAAGCTTTCGGTTGATGTCGTTACACTCCTGTGCCGTAATGTTGCCTTGCTTATTATCGGCGCCGATGAATTGCAGCCAATCGTAAATGTTTCCGTATGGATATTGTTGAATAAACTCCCGCCACTCGCTTGCATAATCGGTGCTTAACGGCGGCGTGCCGGCTTTTTTAGTGATAACGGGATAAGAATAGTGTATGTCGGGATGCACCATTGCTTCCCCTTTGGAAAAAGAAGGTTGCTTTGCCATCCAGGCATCTGCTTCACTGGCCGTAGCCGGAAGTTTTACTTCAACCGATTCAGCAAACATAGAAGGTTCGGCGCTGCTTTCTTTTGGCAGGCTGGCAATATAATTAGCAAATGCCAGGGCCATAGGCAAAGCTCCGTTACCTTCTTTACCTAAAAAAAGGAGGGCATGGCTTAAGCGGTTATGCTGCACCATTTCTACAAGATGGCCCTTTACTTCCTGCTGGCCAATTACATTTTGAAATAACATTTATCTGAACCGGGATTTACGAGAAGTTTTAATGAATAAGACTAAAAAAGCCGCCTGGGTTTCAGGCGGCTTCAAATATCCTATTAAATCTCATTCATCCCATAATCTCAACAATTCCGGTTCCTGCTTAGTTAAGATGAACGGTCAACTCATCGCTCATAGGCTTTACCTTACTTGGAAATACTTTCACCAGCTTTCCTTTTTCATCTATTAAAAACTTAGTGAAGTTCCATTTAATAACGGGGTCAGGAGTACCTAGCTTTTTAGCTTCAGCTGTGAGGTACTTAAATAGCGGCGCTGCATCATCACCGGTCACCGAAACCTTGGCTGCCATTGGAAAAGTAACGCCAAAATTCTTTTTACAGAATTCGCCAATTTTTTCGTTAGAGCCTGGTTCCTGCCCGCCAAAATTATTGGCCGGGAAGCCAATAACAACCAGTTTGCCTTTGTAAGTTTCCGAAAGTTTTTGCAGTTCGGCATACTGTGGTGTATAACCGCATTCAGAAGCAGTATTTACAATCAAAACTTTTTTGCCTTTGTATTTAGCCAGGTCAATTTCTTTTCCATCAAGGCTGGCTACTTTAAAATCGTAGATAGAGGTTCCTGATAACATAAGCGATAGGAGTGAAGCGAGAATTATTATTTTCATTTTTTATTGTTTGTTGGGTAATAAACGAAATAAAGATAGGAAGGTTCAGTGTTAAGATATTCCCTAACTCCAGGGACGCAGGCCACCATTAATCATTGCCTTTCGTATGCCCCCAGATCAGGCAGACCCACAGGCCGCAGCCCGCCATCAAGATCAATAGGTACCCCTGATGCTACACCTGCATTTTTTGCCGGCGAGCCCTCCTTCAGCCGGAAACTAAAAAACCGGTCTGCCGTATTGATGCTGTCAAAAAGTGGTGGCTGATTGACAGGTGAGCTAACAGTTATCCCGGGTCCGGTTGGTGCTGTTTGCATCCGCCATAAAACTTTATTAAAGCTAATATTGGGTACCTGGCTTCCTTTTATATCTACCACCACCTCATTATTTACAAAACCGTTCTGCTCACCAAAAAATATGCAGTTGATAAAACTGGCATTTAAGCCTGCTGTAAAAATTGTAGTGCCCTGCACCGTGTAATTGGTTAGGATAAGGGCTGGCTCTTTATGCTGTACAAAACTGTTAGAGTAAGAAACTACTGTGCAATGTTTAAAATCGTAGTTGCCACCCCCAAGTGCCAGGTTTTGCCCACAGTTGGAGATTAAAACGTTGCGTGCAGCAATGCTGGTGTTGATGCCTATAAGCCCATTAGTATAAGCATTATCAATAATCGTTTCATTTAAAGTAAGCTTGGTACCAGCTGCTGCAGGACCGATAACAGCAATACCCTGGTAAGAATTTTTGATAACCGCATACGTGATAACATTATTCCTGCTGCTCGCCGTAAAAATTAATCCCGGGTAAGAGGCCGGGTAATCGCGGTAGGGTACATCCAACCTGTCACCGGTGAATATAACCCTGGTGCTATCCCATTTTTCACCAGTAACTTGTAGTGAACCATTTACAATAAAGGGTGCATCGGCGTGCATATAAATTTTACAGCCTTTATTTATAGTAAGCGTTGCAGTTGTGTCAATGGTGAGTCTTCCTAAAATCACGTAAGGCAAATCATTATTCCATACTTCATTACCACTGATTTTTCTGTTGCGAAAGAAGTGAGCATTTTGTCCGAAGGCATCCAGTTGCACAAATTGCCGGTTCCCGTTGTAAGCAATTTCAATACTATCGCGAATAATAAAAGGGAGGCTTTGCGTAGTTGGGTTGATGCTGATGGTAACATAAACATAGACACTGTCGTTCGCTAAAATTTCAACATTGCCTACCTGTGGACCGGGTACGCCATCTACATTTATTTTAAAGGGGGAAGCAGCACCGCCTGCCAAACGTATAGATGATAGCCTGATACCTCTGTTATTAGTATTGACAATTTTTAAATACTGGGAGACAGAACCTGTGGTAGTAAAAACAGTGTCAAAATGCAAAGTATCCACACTTGTTTGCAGCTTTGCATCGGCGCTTGAGGTAAAGCTTTCTTTGCGGCAGGAAAAAAGGATAAGGGCAACAACAAGAAGAGGGACCAGGTTTTTCACAAACGTCATAAGAGGTTAAAAATACATCAGCGGCTTGAATAACATAGTGTGGCGATACTTAATTTGGTGTTGCCATCTTCCATGAGGCAAGTACCGCAGGCTTCTAAAGTAGCACCGGTGGTAATAACGTCATCTATTAGTAAGATGTGCTTGTCTTTAACGGCATCACGTTTTACCAGTTCAAATCTTCCTTCCATATTCGCCCAACGTTCTACACGGTTTTTCTTTGTCTGCGTATCGGTGTGGGTTGTTCTGACAATGACATTCTTTAAAATTGGTTTTTCTAAAACTTCCGCAATGCCCTCGCATAAAATAGTGGCCTGGTTATAACCACGTTTCTGTTCTTTCGCCGGAAAAAGCGGTAACGGTACTAATGCATCTACAAAACGAAAGCGGTTCGATTCGGCAAATGCGTGTCCCATTAGTCGTCCTAAATACAAGCCCAGTTCCTTATTCCCTTTATATTTAAGCCCATGCAAGAGGTGCTGCATTTTTGAGCCTTTTGTAAAATAATATTGAGCAGTGGCATTTGTGACAGGCAACCGTCCCCAGAATATTTTTTCTATAGGATTGTTTGGGTAGAGATGAAATTCTGTTTTAGGCAAATCGGCATGGCACTTCATGCAGAGAAAATGCTCTGTCTGCATAACATCTGTTCCGCACCCTTCACATACATGCGGAAAAAGAAGATGAAGAAGTGATTCTTTAATAGCTGACCCCAAACCCCTAAAGGGGCTTTGCAGTTTTACGCTATTGGCTTTCGTTTCTTCAGTCATAAAAGCTATACTCTACCAGACAATTTACTAGATAGTTCCCTAAAGCCCCTTTAGCGTTTGGGGTTAAAACAAGTAGCGGTACAATTCCTCCACACGGCCCATGGTAACAATTTCAATGGCGTGCTTTTCTTTCTTTAATCCTTTTTGATTGTATTTGGAAAGAACGATTTTGCTAAATCCTAACTTCTCGGCTTCTGCAATTCGTTGTTCTATACGACTAATGGCACGTATTTCACCACTTAAACCAACTTCCCCCGCAAAGCAGACCGTATGAGGAACAGGCGTGTCTTCGTATGACGAAAGTAAGGCCACTATCACGGCTAAATCAATAGAAGGGTCTTCTACTTTTAAGCCGCCGGCTATGTTTAAGAAAACATCCTTGACTCCAAAATGAAAGCCGCCACGCTTTTCCAATACGGCTAATAATAATTGCAGGCGCCTGCTATCGAACCCACTAACCGTGCGTTGTGGGGTACCATAAACAGACTGGGTTACCAAAGCCTGCACTTCAATTAGTAAAGGCCGTTGCCCTTCAATAGTTGCGGCAATGGCTATGCCTCCAAGATCCTCTTCTTTTTGTGTGATTAGAATCTCACTTGGGTTGGTAACAGGGCTCATTCCTGTGTCGTTCATTTGATAAATGCCTAATTCCGCGGTGCTGCCAAAACGGTTTTTAAGTGTGCGTAAAATGCGATAGGCATAGTGGCGGTCACCTTCGAACTGAAGCACCGTATCAACCATGTGCTCTAAGAGTTTGGGACCGGCTATAGAACCTTCTTTAGTTATATGGCCAATCAAAAAAACCGGTGTATTTGTTTCCTTGGCAAACTGCTGAAACTCGGCTGCACATTCTCTTATCTGCGATACAGATCCTGGCGATGATTCAATGAATGATGATTCCAAGGTTTGAATAGAATCAACAATAATAACCTGCGGCTTTAGTTTTTTTATTTCCTGAAAAATTACTTGTGTTGATGTTTCAGTAAGCAGGTAAAAGTTTTCACTCTTCATACCTAAGCGGTCGGCACGCATTTTAATTTGCTGGTCGCTTTCTTCACCACTTATATAAAGAACAAGTTCTTTTTGAAGCTGCAAGCCCATTTGCAAAAACAAAGTGCTCTTCCCTATTCCCGGTTCTCCGGCAACCAATACCAGACTACCGGGAACAATCCCGCCGCCAAGTACCCTGTTAAGCTCTCCATCAACAGTTAATATGCGTGGTGTTTCGCTTGTCTCTATTTCATTGAGGTGCCGTGTTTTTTTAGTGGCTCCTTTCTCATGATAGTCATCCCAATCGCTGGCAGCAGTTCCCTTTTTTGTATCCTTCTGTACCAGTTCTTCTACCAACGTATTCCATTGTCCACATGAAGGACATTTACCCGTCCACTTAGTACTTTCATTACCGCATACCTGACAGAAATAAGCTGTTTTAACTTTCGACATCCAATAAAATTAAGGCCAATAAAAATGAAAAAGAATCGGGTTTGTGAAGTTGACTGGAGATAGATAAAACAGATGAAAATAAAGTAAAAAGGGCTGATCTTGCGACCAACCCTTTTACTTACTAACCCATTAAATTCTAGCACTAAATTACAATTCTGCGGCACTTTACAAAATTATTTTTTGGGCTTGTGCAAAACTTTTTAGGTCGTTTATGTGGGGGCCAGGAATAGGATATCAATTACAACTAGCTGATTATCAATTAAAAACTAGGTATGGAAAAATCATATTTAAAATTGTGTTCCTGTTAAACTGTCAGGGAATTAGCTCAATATTTAGTTGAAACTGACAAAGTTTAGGGTAGTTACTTTTAAGTGGTCGTTTATAGCATTTGGATAAAGATTTGAAGTAGAGGAACTATAAAAAGAATAGAAAATGACAGGATCAATAATGATTGTTTCGCTGATTTTTATAGGGATTAGCATGTTGGTTTCCAGCATATTGAAGAGCCGCTTTGCCGCTTTTGGTAAAATCCCGCTGGCAGCCCGGCTTACAGGCAAGGAAGTGGCAGAGAAAATGCTCCGTGAGAATAATATTTTTGATGTTAAGGTGGTTTCAGTCGAAGGGTATTTATCCGACCACTACAATCCTGCTGATAAAACGATTAACCTAAGCCCTGAGGTGTATAATAATTATAGCATTTCGGCAGCAGCGGTTGCGGCCCACGAAACTGGTCACGCTGTACAGCATGCAACGGCTTATGCCTGGTTAAACCTCAGAAGTAAACTAGTTCCAGCAGTACAGTTTAGTTCTGGTATGGTAAACTGGGTGCTCCTGATTGGTGTTTTTATGGCTGCATCTGGGAATTCAACCCTGCTATTAATAGGTATTTTGCTTTTTGCCGCTATAGTTGTATTCTCTTTAGTTACACTACCGGTAGAGTTCGATGCGAGCCGGCGGGCATTGGAATGGCTGGAACGTACCAATGTTACTAATTCACAGGAATACCCTAAGGCTAAGAACGCACTCACCTGGGCGGCCATGACTTATGTAGTGGCAGCGCTTGCGGCTGTAGTTAATTTACTGCAGTATATAATGATTTATATGGGGGGCCGTGATAGAGATTAAACCGAAAATTAAAAGTATTCACTTCTGTGATAGCCATAATCATTCTTCTTCTCAGATACTACTATACATAAATAGAAAGCTGCAATAATTTGTCGCTTTTTTTATTCTTTTTTTTGTGAAGGAGTAAAAGCCATAGGTTTGTTCGTGTTGACCCAGTTTATTGATGGGCATTGTGTTGTAATATTACATCTGCCTGTCTCTTTCCTATCCGCAATGGATTGAGGTATTTGTCTGCACAATTCGTCGTGGCAGAATTCTTATACTAAAACCACCCCGGATTTATTTTAACGCTCTTGACTTGAATCTACTAATTGTCTTTCTTGGAAATTCTTGATCAAAGCTTTCTCTTATTTATTTTTCGTTACCTACATTTACCTTCTTTCGAAAGATAGAGAAGACTAATTTTTTTACTAAAACGATAACTATGAGAAAAGGACTGTTACTATTAGCAGGCACACTGTTTTTATTATTACAATCGGCATTAGCTCAAACTGTTGATGTCACAGGAAAGGTTATTGATGCAAAGGATGGTTCAGGACTACCCAGTGTTACAATTAGGGTTAAAGGTTCCAACGTAAGTACAATTTCCGGTGCTGATGGCTCTTTCCGTATAAGTGCGGCCCCAACAAGCATTTTAGTTTTTACTTCTGTTGGTTACCAAACGTTAGAGCGGACAGCAGATAACGTTGCCACTGTAACGTTGGCACAAGGCGAAAGTGCCTTATCTGAAGTGATTATTACAGGGTATGGTACCCGTTCTAAACGAGCCAATGTTGGTTCTGCATCAACTGTGGTTGTAGATGACATCAGAACACAGCCCGTTGCTTCATTTGACCAGGTATTGCAAGGCCAGGTGCCAGGTTTGAATATAAAGGCGGGTTCAGGGCAGCCGGGCCGCAATGCCGATGTAATTATAAGAGGGCGGTCTTCTATAACCGGATCAGTTTCTCCGCTATATATTGTTGATGGTGTTGAAGTAAGAGCAGGGGATTTTAGCACCCTGAACCAGGGTGATTTTGAAACTATAACCGTATTAAAAGATGCTGCCTCCACGGCCATTTATGGTTCCAGGGGCGCTAATGGAGTAATTGTAGTTACCACAAAAAAAGGCCGTAGTGGAAAAGTCAGGTTTAGCTATGACGGGCAATACGGGATTTCCCGCCTGCCGGAAAACAAATTGAAGTTGATGAATACCCAGGAAAAGCTGGATTTTGAAATGAATATTGCCGGTAACCCTTTTGGCTGGACTGCAGCACAGGTTGCAGACTTACGCAAGGTGAATGAAAACTGGAACGATTATGTTTTTCGTGACGGTAAAATGCAGTCGCATCAGCTATCGGCTTCCGGCGGTAACGATAAGACCACATTTTATACATCATTGGCTTTGTTCGACCAGGAAGGAATAACCCTTAATACAGGCTTAAAGCGTTATACCGGGCGTATTAATCTGGCCCACACGGAAAACAATGTAAAAGTAGGCATCAACATATCAGGAGGTTGGTCTGGTTTCAGGGGTACATCAGAAGGTAACCAAAGTGTTGGCTCTCCCTTAAATACCGTTGTTTGGGCCCTTCCTTACGAACCGGTTTACCAACCTGATGGTTCTTATACTAATTCTGTACAGTTTCCTTTCTGGATTAATCCTGTAGAAGAATTAAAAGAGAACGGTGACAATAGCGGGCAACTAAAATCGAACGGTAATGTGTACTTGGAGTATAAACTACCGTGGATTAAAAAGGTGACCTACCGTATTAACGCCGGGGGCGATTACTCGCAAACTGAAGGTTTTGACATTACAAAAAATGGTACCCAGGGCGCCGCTCAAAATGCCGCTATTGGCGCAGGCGCTTTTGCCGGCGAAGGTTCTCTAAGCAGAAGCTTTGACCGCCGTTTCAGATACACCATTACCAACAGTCTTAACTATACATCGTTTTTAGACAAAAACGGAAATCACAGCTTAAATGCTACTGTATTTACAGAGTATGTGAGAAATAGAGGTAGAAGTTTCAGTTATACCGGGTATGGCCTGTTACTGCCTTTTGATAATGAAGCCGGCCTGGTGGCAGGTACGGCTGCCAATGGATATATCCCTGTGGTAGGGGGCGGCTTTCCCGAAAACAGCTCATTGGTATCTTATTTTGGTACAGCGGATTACGGATTTAAGAACCGCTATTTTCTGACGCTGGCCGGCCGTACAGATGGGTCTTCCCGCCTCAGCCCCAATAACAGGTGGACCCGTTATGGTTCAATTGGAATGGGCTGGATAGTATCGGACGAACCCTTCTTTAATGTAAATGCCATTAACTTTCTTAAGTTAAAAGGCAGCTTTGGCTCGGTAGGTAACCAGAATGGGATTGGCGAGTTTCCTTATATACAACAATACGGCCGTGGCACTTATGGCGGTAATGGTACTTTGCAAATTACCCGGCTCGGTAATGCAGACCTTACGTGGGAAAAACGCAGAACAGCTAATATAGGATTGGAGTTTGAAGTTTTGAAGAGCCGAATCCGCGGAACAGTAGAAGGCTATAATGGCTTAACTACCGGTCTTTATTTTCAGCCAAGAATTCCCGGGACAAGCGGTGGTAATGGTACCATACTTGCCAATAATGGAAGCATGGTTAATAAAGGGATTGAGGTCACTCTCTCCTTCCGCATTTTAAATCAAAACGATTTCAAATGGACGATAGATGCAAATTATGCTTACAATAAAAACACTGTTAAATCCTTACCAGATAATCAGACATTTCAAACGTATAAAAGCTTTCAAGCCCTGCAGGTAGGCAAGCCGCTTGGAAGTTTTTACCTGGTTCGGTATGCAGGTGTAAATCCAGCTAATGGGAATTCCCAATACCTGAAAGCCGATGGTAAAACTCTTACTGAACAATATGCTACTGAAGATTTATCGGTATTGGGCACAAGTGATGCCCCACATAACGGAGGTATCACCAATACAATAAATTATAAAGGCTTTGAGCTTTCTGCCTTATTTGTTTTTAGCCGGGGTAACTATGTTTATAATAATGCCCGTTATAACATTGAATTTTATCAATATACTACCTCCGGATTTTCAAGGAACGGTTTAAACGCCTGGACGGCCCCCGGACAAATAACCAATTTCCCCCGCATAGACGAGGCTACAGAAGGACAAACCACTAGGTTCTTGGAGAAAGGCGATTTTGTGCGCCTGCGCAATGCAATGCTCTCGTATTCCCTACCAAGGGGTGTACTCTCACGATTGAACATCCAGGGATTACGGGTGTTTGTGCAAGCACAAAACCTGTACACCTGGCATAAATTCCAGGGCTGGGATCCGGAGGTTTCTTCTGTGAATGATGCCGACCCAAGTTCTAATGCCTCCGTTAGCGGAGCACAATACCCCAGTTTAAAAAGTATAAACGTTGGAGTAGGCCTTAATTTCTAACTCATTGAAAAAGCACTAAAACATGAAGCGAATAAATAAAGCAATATACCTGGCAGCAGCTCTATTCTTAATAGGAATGGGTGCATGTAATAAAAAATTAGATACCGTCCCGGACACTTCTTTAACCGAGCTAAAAACGTTTGATGACGTAAGGAGTGCATTACGAGGCGCATATGATGGGTTTCAAAGTAATAATTACTACAATAACCCGGCAGCATCAGGTTCTCCCAGCGGCTGGAGCGCCTTACCCGAATTAATGGGTGATGATTTTGTAGAATCATTAGAAAGTTTAGGCAACTGGAATGCTCTTTCGGAAATGTCCTATAACTCGGATAATGCGCAGATACGAGGTTTATTTATTCAGCCTTACGAGATTATTTCAAGAGTAAATAACCTGTTGCCATTTATAAATAAGTATGAAACCGGGGCTACATTAGCAGAGGCCAAACGCATCAAGGCCCAGGCTTTGGCTATAAGGGCCCATGCGCATTTTGACCTTATGCGTTATTTTGCCCAGGATTTTGCACGTAACTCTTCTTTGTTAGGTGTGGCCTATGTAACCACGTTCGATCCACAAAAGCCGTTTGCTAATCTGCCTGCAAGAAATACAGTTAAAGAAAACTATGATGCTGTATTAAAAGATTTAGGTGACGCGCTGGCTGCTTTTAGAGAAGGTGGAAACACCACGGCAAACGCTTCCCGGAATTATATTGATAGTGTAGTGGTGTATGCTATGCGCACACGGGTTAACTACTATGCCTCGCAATGGAATGATGTAATTAACGATGCCACTGTAGCTCTTTCCGTACGCCCACTGGGAAGTTCAGCAGATTTCATAGCCGCCTTTTCTACTGCGGGCGAAACAGCTCCTACCACTGAAGTTTACTGGGCTGTACCCTCCGATAATTCTTTACGGCCAGGAGGTGCTATCAGCGGTGCCAGTCCCGGTTATAGGGTAACCGCAGCCATGAGTGCCATTTTACAAAGTCAGGGCGGCGCTTATATTAACCCGGGCATCACCCGTTTCAACCAGGCTGGTGCAGGCGGCGTACAACGAACCTTGCTTTGGAAGTATCCCGGTATCAGAAGCTTTAAAGTATTCAGGGCAGGCGAAATGATTTTAATGCGTGCTGAGGCGAAGCAGCGCATCGGCAACCTTACGGCTTTAACCGATTTAAACCTGTTACGAACAAATAGAGAGGTTGCTACAGGCACTGAAACCGGCACCGCTTTGCTAAATGCAATTTTATTGCAACGCCGCGTGGAGTTGTTGGGGGAAGGCCACCGCTGGTTTGATTTAAGAAGAACAACAAAAACAATTGTGAGGGCTGAATGTGGGGTAGGCGGTAATTCCCGGGCACAAACTTGCAACATTGCACCTAGCTCAAGATCCTGGATAATGCCAATACATTTTGATGAATTAAAAATCAACCCTAACATAGTACAGAACCCGGGGTATAATTAATTTAGTATAGCCTCTTGCTGATTTCTTTACAAAAAGCCCTCCCCTAACCGGGAGGGCTTTTTGTAAAGGGAGGTTATATTTTATCACAGGCCTCCCGTCAATCTGCGTTAAAAAAGGTTAGGTAAAAGACAGGAAATTAAAATAAAGTAAATAGGAATACTGTATTCGCCGTACCTGTGTGCACAATTTTCCAATTCATTATATACAACCCTGAAGATTGATTTTGTGTGTAAGTGCATGCAAAGCCATCTTGGGTAAGCAATTTCGGGCGGAGGTGAAGTTTTAGTGTAACAACTCATGTTTGGTGGTTCACAATTGTCGCCATTACTTTTATTGTTTTAAAATTAAGTGGCACTACGTACTTTAAAATCTGTTACCCCTTTACCTAAGAATAAGCGTTTAAAATCGTAAAAAAGGCATATTACTTTTCCCATGCAACAAGTAATGAATATAATTTGTCTAAAGGCTTAATAATTTATATTCGTTTTTCTAAAAATTGATGCATGAGAAAAATCAAAATCCTTCTGTTTATGGGAGTATTGTGCACAGCGCAACTGCTTTGGGCACAAACCAGATTAGTCACCGGAAAAATTACAGATGAAAAGGATGGTTTACCCATTCCCGGTGCTACAGTTACTGTAAAAAATACAAACATTACTACCATCACAGATGCTAACGGAGCTTTTAGTATCCAGGCTGCTGATAACGCAGTATTGGTTATAAGTTATGTTGGCTATGCGGGAGTAGAGGTTAATGCTTCCAACGCTTCGGCCATTAGATTGACGCAAGGAAATAATGCTTTGTCGGAAGTAGTAGTGGTGGGTTATGGCCAAACCTTAAAGCGCGAGCTCACTTCAAGTGTAACCAGGGTAAAAGGAAGTGAGGTTGCTAACACTCCTGTGGCAAACTTTAACCAGGCACTTCAGGGGCGTGCCGCTGGTGTATTTGTAGAATCAAATAATGGTAAAGTAGGCGAAGGAGTAAAGGTTCGCATCCGCGGACAAGGGTCTATCAATGCCTCTAATGCACCACTTTATGTTGTTGATGGAATCCCTATCAGCACTGGAAGCTTGTCAGGCAATGCTTTAGCCGATATTAATTTTAATGATGTTGAGTCTTTTGAAGTATTAAAGGACGCTGCTGCTACAGCCATTTATGGTAGCCGTGCTGCTAATGGCGTTGTATTAATCACAACAAAGAAAGGCCGCAGCGGCCAGCCCAAGTTTACAGTAGGCCTACAATATGGGAGTAATAACCCAACAAATAAACGGGGCTTTCTAAACGCAGCTGAGTATATCGAATTATTAAAAGAAGCAGCGGTTAACACGGCGAAATATCATTACAACCGTGCCGGCAACTGGCGTGGGTACGCTTCGGAGCAAGCCGCTATTACAGATATGACAACTTATGTAGAAGGTCGCCTTACCCGTTACAGTGGGAGCAGCGACTGGCGTAAATTAGAAACGAATACGAACTGGGAGGACCTGGCTTTTCAGGATGCTAACGTGGGTGCTGTAGATGTTTCCGCTTCTGGCGGTAATGACCGAACCCGTTATTTTATTTCAGGTTCTTACAATAACCAGGACGGTATTTTATTTGGCAACAATTTCGACCGCATCTCCGGTCGTATTAATCTTGACCAGCAACTGGCTGCCAAATTTAAAATAGGGCTAAACCTGGCTGTATCTCGTACTAATGCTAAACGGGTGGCTGAGGATAATGAATTTTTTACCCCCATGCAAATTGTGGCTTTAGCCCCTATTACCCCGGTGAGAAATTCCAGTGGCGCATTTAATAATACACCAACGACTACCTATTATAATCCATTAATTGAAACCGAGAATTCAGAGTATAAGTCTTATACGTATAGAAATATCGGTGCAGCGTTTGGACAGTATGATTTTACAAAGAACTTGTTTTTGCGTACCGAATTTGGTATCGACCTGAGTAGCCAAAACGATGAAGAGTTTTATGGTTCTAAAGCTTTACTGGGAAATGCTACCAATGGTTTTGGAAGAAGTACGTGGCTACGTAATACCCGTTATACCACAAACACCTATGCAAATTTTAAAAAATCAATCAATGATATTCACTCGCTGGATGCTACCCTTGGTTTTGCTTTTGAAAAGGGTACCTCACGTACCACCTTTACACAAGGCGAACAATTTCCATCAGATGATTTGAGGAGCCTGGATAACGCGGGCAAGATAACCGATGGCGGTTCCTCTGTTACAGAAAATGCGATTGAATCATTTTTTGGGCGTGTGAATTATGGATTTAGAGGAAAGTATCTTTTAGGGGTCACTGGCCGGTACGATGGTTCATCAGTATTTGGTGTGAATAAACGGTATGGCTTTTTTCCATCTGTTTCTGCTGGTTGGGTAATCAGCGAGGAGAATTTTTTAAAGAACAGCAATACAATAAGTTTTTTAAAATTAAGAGGAAGCTACGGCCAGTTAGGTAATTCTCTGGGATTTGGCAGCTATGCTGCACAACCCGCTTATGTTGCAGGTCGTTATTCAGGCATTTCGGTTTTGGTTCCTGGCCGTTTAGGTAACAGTGATCTTACGTGGGAAACGAGTAATCAGTTTGATGCCGGTTTAGAGTTTGGCTTTTTCAAAAACCGCCTTACGGCTGAAATTGATTATTATGATAAACGTTCTGCTAAAGGCAACCGTGGTTTTATCTTCAATTTGCCGGTGCCATTTACGTCCGGCTACGGAAGTTACATTACTAACTTAGGCGAGATACAAAATAGCGGGGTTGAGTTCTCTATCAATAGTACCAATATTTCCGGTCGAGACTTTAAATGGTCAACCAGCTTCAACATAGCCTATAATAAAAATAAAGTGTTGAAAATTGATGGCGACCAGGATACCTTATCATTCAATGACGGCCGTTATATGAATGCCTTAATTGTGGGCCAGCCAATTGGTGTGCACTATGGACAGAAGTATGCCGGAGTTGACGCGCAAAATGGCGATGCTCTTTATTTTGAGCAGGATGGTAAGACAACCACGAACGACTATAACCAGGCGGGTCTTTTTGTGGTAGGTGATCCCAATGCCAAATACTTTGGCGGTATTACCAATAACTTTTCTTACAAAGGAATTGAGTTGAGCGTTTTGTTTCAGGGGGTATTTGATTATGATATTGTAAATGGCGCCGGTGGCTTTATGAGTGCTCGTGCCGATTGGTTCGACAATCAAACCCGTGATCAATTAGGCCGTTGGAAAACTGCAGGACAACAAACAAACATTCCTGAGGCAAGACTTAATCGTTTTGGCGATTTTGCTTCGCCAAGCGTTTCTACACAGTATATGGAGGATGGTTCTTACATCCGGTTAAAGAATATCACGCTGGCGTATAACCTTCCTGCAAAATGGCTCAGTAAAGCAAAACTGGGTTCTGCCCGTTTTTATATTACCGGTATCAACCTTGCCACCTTTACCGACTATACTGGCTGGGACCCTGAAGTAAATACGGATTACAGGGCAGGTAATATTAACCAGGGTGGTGACTTTTATGCTGCGCCGCAGATTAAGTCTGTCGTATTTGGATTGAACATCGGCTTCTAACTATTTAAAAAAAAATAATGAAATCAAAATATTTATCTATTGCACTAATTGCCACCATTGGGTTGACTTCGTGCAAAAAAGAACTGGATTTAAAAGATCCGCAGGGCCTTGACCCGCAAGCCGCGTTAGCTACTGACGCCAATATTAAGCGGGTATTACAAGGTGGTTATGATGCTCTTAGTTCTTCAAGTATGTATGGTGGAAATATTCAGATGTTTGCTGATTTGGCTGCTTCGGATGGCCAGTTAAACTGGGTGGGAACCTTTAACACTTATAGAGAGGTTTGGGGGAAAAGTATTATTACTACAAACCCAATTATAAGAGATGTATGGGGCGCCGGTTACAATGCCATAAACATTGCTAATAATGTAATAGCTAATATTGGTAAGGTGGCTGCTGCCGATCAGGCTCGTATTAAAGGGGAAGCGCTTTTTATAAGAGGTGCTATGCACTTTGAACTGGTTCGTTTTTTTGCTAAAGATTATACAGATGGAGACCCAACTACAAATCCTGGGATTCCGATAATGAAGCAGCCTACTAATGCCTCGAACGAAATTACAAAACCATCCAGGGCCAAAGTAGCAGAAGTATATGCTGCAGTAATTGCGGATTTAATTGAAGCTGAAAGCTTGTTACCGGCAACAAATGGCGTTTATGCTACAAAATCTGCGGCCGCTGCTATTCTTTCAAGAGCTTATTTACAGAAGGCAGATTATGCCGGAGCAAGAGATGCAGCTAGCAGGGCTATTACCAGTGCAACAGGTAAATCTTTACTGCCAACTTTCATGAACAACTTCAACCAGGCAGCCAATACCGCTGAAGATATTTTTGCTATCCAGGTAAGCGACCAGGATGGAGCGAATAACTTACAATTATTTTATTCAGTTGATATCTTCGGTGCCCGTGACGGCGACATCGAGGTGGAGCCTACTTATCTTTCTTTGTACGAAGCAACCGATGTTAGAAGGTCAAGCACCAATAACCCAGGTGCAACGACATCTTTTAATACAGCTTTCTATGTAAAGTATGGCGCCTACCGTACAACTAAATGGAGAGATTTGTATAAGAATGTGAAAGTGATTCGCCTGGCGGAGTTGTATTTAACCAGAGCAGAAGCGAACTTTAGATTAGGAACTTCTATTGGAGATACACCACTGAATGATATCAATAGAATACGTAACCGTTCAAGCGCCACACCTTTTGCAGCTCTGACTTTAAATGACTTTTACGATGAAAGAAGAAGAGAATTAGCCTTTGAAGGTTTTGGTTTGCACGATGCCAAACGGTTTAAGAAAACAATTGATGGCCTTCCCTGGAATGATAATAAGTTGGTATTCCCAATTCCGTTTAGAGAGTTAAATGCCAATGCAAGCTTAACTCAGAACGCAGGATATTGAATAGTAAGATTTTACAAATAGGAAAGCCTCCAATTTGGAGGCTTTCCTATTTGTAAAATCATAATTTTATCGCTTCTCCGTTACTATCAAAAAACTTAAACTCGGTAAGGTGGTAACTTGTATCTGCTGTAACTGTAATCTTTTGACCAAACTTGCGCTTCCATTTAGCCACTTTACTGCTCCAGAAAAAGCCTTTGGTTAAAAAGGCATGTAGAATAGGATGGGTGACTATAGTAAGGTTGCTGTGCTTATGCGTAAATAAATAGGTAAGATTTTTTTCAATTTCATCTTCCAGTAAAAGGGTAGAAGATATTTTACCGGTACCATTACAGGTAGGGCACACCTCCTGCGTAATTATATTCATCTCCGGCTTCATGCGCTGGCGTGTAACCTGCATCAAACCAAATTTGGATAGGGGAAGCACGGCATGTTTTGCCCTGTCAGGTTGCATATAGCCTTCCATAGCCTCCATCAGCCTGCGCTTATTTTCAGGCAGCTTCATATCAATAAAATCAACCACGATGATGCCGCCGATATCGCGTAAGCGAAGCTGGCGGGCAATTTCTTCAGCAGCTTCTAAATTTGTTTCCAGCGCATTTTGCTCCTGGTTGTTGCTTACACTTTTATAGCCACTGTTTACATCAATTACATGCAAGGCTTCCGTGTGTTCAATAATTACATAAGCACCGCTGGCCAGATTCACTGTTTTGCCAAACGATGCTTTGATTTGCTTGGTAACACCAAACGTATCAAAAATGGGAGAGCCGTTTTGATGATATAACACAATATCTGCTTTCTCGGGCGCTACTTTTTGAATGTACGTTTTTGAATCGTTGTAGATCTCCTTGTCGTTTGTAATGATCTTATTAAAATCTTCATTCAACAAGTCACGAAGAATGGAAGCCGTTTTTGTTTGCTCACTTAAAATTTTTGCCGGAGCTACTGCACCCACAAGGTTTTTCTGAATGCTTTTCCACATAGCCGTTAACTCAGATAAATCTTCATGCAATTCGGCCGTATTCTTACCCTCCGCAGCCGTACGTACAATCACACCAAAATTTTTGCTTTTGATAGATTCTACAATGCGCTGTAAGCGCTTCCTTTCTTCAGAAGAATGAATCTTGCGTGAAACGGCAACAATATCATTAAAAGGAGTGAGTACTACAAAACGTCCGGGCAGGGAAAGTTCACAACTTAATCTCGGGCCTTTTGCTGCAATGGGTTCCTTTAAAATCTGCACTAAAATGTTGGGCTTGCCATTCAGTACCTCATTGATTTTACCGGTTTTAATGATCTCTGGTTCCACCTCGAACGTACCAAAATCGGTACCTCCGGGTGTTTTATCATTGATGGCAAACTGGGTAAATTTTAAAAGTGATTTTGCGTAAGGGCTTAAATCGGTATAATGCAGAAAAGCATCTTTTTCAAAGCCAACATCAACAAAGGCGGCATTTAATCCGGGGATGAGTTTTTTTACCTTACCTAAGTACAGATCACCGACAGCAAAACGGGCATCGGTTTTTTCGTTGTGGAGCTCCACTAGTTTCTTGTCCTCTAATAGTGCAATCTCTACACCCACAGGCGTAGAATTGATGATCAATTCCTTATTCACATTACAATGTCTTTAATAGATATGAGGCTTAACTGCTGGTACCGGCTGCGGGAATTGAAGGTTGTATAAAAATGAGAAGCAGGTTGATGGGAACTGCAAGCGGTAAGTGAACAATCAGCCATAAAAAGGATGACCGGAAGCATCGTAAAGTGCTTCCGGTCCATCTAAAGAACCTTATTTACGTTTTTTATGACGGTTCTTTCTTAATCTTTTCTTTCTCTTATGCGTTGCAATTTTATGACGCTTTCTTTTTTTACCACATGGCATAGTTCAAAAATGTTTTATTAGTTATTTAGTTTTTAACTGGATTATGCGTTTTTCAACCTCAGTTTTCATTTCAGCATTATTAATATAAGGAAGGGAACTTCTATAAGCCTGCGCTGCCTCTTCCTTTTTATTCATTTTTTCGTACGTATCGGCTAACAATAAAGTCGCTTTTAAATTAGCAGGCTGCAGGCGAATAACTTTTTTAAAACGCTCTATAGCTTTATCTAATTGCCCGGAAAGCAAACTTGCTTCGCCTAAGGTGGTTTGCGCAAAAACATTCGTTGAGTCTTTTTCCACAACTTCCCTTATCATACCAATACCGGTCATTGGTGCCCCTAATCCTCCATATAAAATGGTAGCACCTAACCCTACTTTCGCTGAATCATTCGCCGGATTCAGTTTTAATGATCGTTCAAACAAATCTTTGGCCTGATCAGCATCCCAGTGTTTTACCTGGTGGCTTTCTTCACTTGCCAATGCTCCCAAAAACAAATGGGCAGCAAAGGAAAGGGAATTTTCCGAATTTTCCAACCGGGCTGCCTCAGCTGTGTAATAGGCATAAGGGTACCAGGCCATAGCTGTAAACGCTCTTGCACTATCAGCCCAGTATGCAGCTAATTGGTGCATCAGGTGCAGCTTTTGTTCAGCCACATCGCCACGGGTAATGCTGTTTTCCAGTTGTGCTAAACGGGCTACCTGCCCTTGAGGGAGATTTTGTTTTGCGTAATACAGAATGCTGTCGGTAGTAAAGCCGTCGGTATGCGGTGCAGCAGCTGTTGGCGGTGTGATATTCCCTTTCTTGTCGCCAAATAAACTGCCTTGGGTTGCGGCAAATAAGCCAATTACTAAAAAAATAGCAACGCTTAACATAATCCACTGTGGTCTCTTCATATTCTCACTCTTACTCCTTCATTAGGTAAGAGTGGCAAAGTTACTCTGCGACAGCGGTTTTTTTTACATCGGCTACAAACTCTTTAGCTGGTTTAAAGGCAGGGATGAAGTGTTCAGGGATTTGAACTGCTATGTTCTTTTTGATATTGCGGCCAATTTTAGCAGCCCGCCTTTTTGTAATAAAAGAACCGAATCCCCGGATATAAATGTTCTCTCCTTTGGATAATGATTCTTTGATTTCCCGGAAGGCGGTTTCCAGGGTCATTAAAACATCAACCTTCGGAATACCGGTTTTTTCAGAGATCTGGTTGACTAAATCTGCCTTTCTCATAGCAATATTTTAGATGATAATTTAAGCCAATATAGAACAATAATGAATGAATGTCAATAGAATAGAAAAATTCCGGGATTAAATTTACGGTTCGGCATTTATGAAAAAAGAATTGGTTTCAAAAAGTAAGGAAGCTGCAGCTATGCAAAGGGTGTTTTTTGCAAAAAAATTAATGAATTGGAATCGGCATAAAAACAACCGGCAAATGCCTTGGAAGGGAGAAAAAGACCCCTACAGAATATGGCTGAGCGAAGTGATTTTACAGCAAACAAGAGTAGAGCAGGGACTAAAATATTATCAAAACTTTATAGCTGCCTACCCTACTATCACCGCTCTTGCGGCTGCACCAGATGAAAATATTTTTAAGTTGTGGGAAGGTTTGGGTTATTATTCAAGGTGCCGTAATTTAATTCAGACTGCGAGGTTTATTGCTACGGAGATGGATGGGGTTTTTCCAAAGGCGTATGAAACCATCCTTTCCCTGAAAGGTGTAGGAAGTTATACCGCTGCAGCCATTGCTTCTTTTGCCTATAACTTACCTTATGCGGTGTTAGATGGAAATGTATTCCGGGTGCTTTCCCGCATTTTTGATATTGAAATGCCAATAGATTCTACCAGGGGAAGAAAAGAATTTTCTGGATTGGCACAACAAATTTTACCGCAAAAAAAAGCAGGGGAGTACAACCAGGCTATTATGGATTTTGGTGCCCTGGTCTGCAAGCCGGTTCCGCTTTGCTGCGCCTGTTTTTTTAATAAATATTGTTTAGCGTATTTAGCTGGTAAGCAAGATTTGCTGCCTGTAAAGGAGAAGAAAATAAAAATAAAGAAGCGGTGGCTGAATTATTTCATCGTACAATGCGGCGATGAAATTCTGGTTCAACAGCGTACCGGCAAAGATATTTGGCAAGGTCTGTTTCAGTTTGTCTTAATTGAAACGCAAGAGGCAATTAGATTAAAATTGCTTTTATCCTTAGTGCAACAGCAATTTGGTATCAATGCTTCAGCTGTTATAAATGAATGGAGCGAAGAACAAAAGCTATCGCACCAAACCATCTGTTTTCACTTCTTACACATAATAATAAAACAGAAGACACCTGTTGAAAATTATAGCTGGATGAAGCTATCTCAAGTTCAGGGCTTTGCCTTTCCCAAAACCCTGCAACAGGCGGCAGGCAAATTGCAGTAAAGGCTATTTTTTTATACAACTGTTCCTCCATTTTAAAAGCACGTACTAAAACTATAAAGAACCTTATTACGTCAACCTACGCCAAGTGCCACTCATTTAATTTGCTGGCAGAAAATTTGATTATCTTTTTTAGATTTACAGGAAGCCATAGTTAGACGAAACTTATTATCACGATAAATAATAATTGTATGAGAGGAGTAAACCGGGTAACACTTATTGGCAATTTGGGGAAGGACCCTGATATACAGCATTTGGAAGGGAATATTGGTGTGGCAAAATTCCCGTTGGCTACCACAGAAACTTTTAAAGACAGAACAGGCAAATTGATTTCGCAAACGGAGTGGCACACGGTAGTTCTTTGGAGGGGCCTGGCCGAATTAGCCCAGAAATATTTACACAAAGGCAGCCTTGTTTATATTGAAGGCCGCCTGCGCACCCGGAGCTGGGATGACAAGGAAGGCTCCCGCAAGTTTGCTACTGAAGTGGTGGGCGACAATTTAATTATGCTTGATAAGCGAACAGACGGTGGTGGCGGAGGCCACTCTTCTCCGCCAGGCCCACAAGCCGACGGTGGAGCAGAGGGATACACAACTCCGGACACTCCCATTGGGGATCCGGGTGATTTGCCCTATTAGTGCTTTGACAAGGCCGATCCATGCCCTTTCGAGGAGTGACTGAACAGTCGTTTAAGCCTTCGCTTAGCAAATACAAATTAGAATAGGCAGGGTCATAACCTGCCTTTATCTTTATTTTTGAACCAAAACCATCGCTTTGGATTATTATTCGGTTAACAGCTTTCTCTACTTTTTTTTACAAATTCCTCCAACATCGCAAACCACCATTTTGCTTGTTGTGCTGCTTTTGGTGTTACTGTTTTTAAGTTTCCTTGTTTCCGGCGCTGAGGTTGCGTTGTTTTCTTTGCAAACAAGGGATATAAACATGCTAAAAACAAAACAGCATGAAGCAGCCCGGCGCATTACGTCGTTGCTTGATAACCGTAAGGAAGTTTATACCTCGTTACTGATTGCGGATGGCCTCTTTAACATCTCCATTATATTTCTCGCTTACCTTTTATTAAGCCCGTTGAAGATTGCAATGCTTCATACTTTTATTGATATTGACCTTGAGATTCTGGTTAAAATCACCATCATTGCCTTTGTACTGGTTTTCTTTTGCAAGGTGCTGCCAAAAGTTTGGGCCACACAAAATACATTGCGCTTTGCTTACACCTCATCGGCTTTGGTAGAAGGAATATATCTTTTATTAGGAGGAATTAGTGCCCGCATGGTAGGCATTGCCGATAGCATCTCCAAAACCAGTGGCGCTGATGCATCAGAAGCGCTTAGTATGAGAGAGCTGGATGTGGCAATTGATGTTAACAACGTACAAACATCAGTGGAAGAAAAAAATATTTTGAAAGGTGTTATCAAGTTTGGAAATATTACCGTCCGCCAAATCATGCGGTCAAGGCTTGATGTAAACGGGCTGGAATATGATGCGCCTTTCAGCGATGTGGTCAAGAAAGTGGAAGATCTTCATTATTCACGCCTGCCAGTTTATAAAACCAGCCTGGATGAAATAGTAGGTGTGTTAAACACAAAAGATTTATTGCCTTACCTGCATGAAGATGATTTTGACTGGCATACCGTTATCCGGGCCAGTTTGTTTGTGCCCGAGTCGAAACTGATAAAAGATTTGCTGGCTGTTTTTAAATCAAAAAGAATTCACCTGGCCATTGTGGTAGATGAATTTGGCGGCACAAGCGGCATAGTAACCATGGAAGACATTTTAGAAGAAATAATAGGTGACATTAGGGATGAATTTGATGAAGAAGAAACAGCTGTAAAAAAAATAGACGATTATACTTACGTTGCTGATGCTAAAATAATGTTAGCTGATCTATGCCGGACAATGCGCCTTCCTATCGATACGTTTGATGCCGTGAAAGGAGAAAGTGAATCGCTGGGCGGATTGGTACTGGAGATTGCCGGGGAATTTCCGCAAACAGATGAAACTGTTACCAGTGGCGACTTTACCCTTACTGTATTAGAAACCGAAAGGGCCCGTATTAAATCGGTGAAAATTGTTATCAACCATAAAGCAGATGAAGCATAAGCGAAATACAGTTAGCGGTGGGTGGTTGACGGTTGACAGTAAAAAGCTGGTTGGCCGTTGGCCGTTAATTATTGGCAGTAAGGGTGCCTGCTGCCTGCTGCTCTCTGCCTGCTTCCTGCTTGCGGCCTGCAATACCGACTTTGTACAAAAAGAACGGGGTTACTTTAAGATAGAACTTCCGCAAAAAAAGTATCAGCAATTTAATCGTCCTGATTTTCCTTACTCTTTTGAATATCCCGTGTATGGCCAAATAATTCAGGACTCTCTTTTCTTTGATGAGCAGGCGGAAAACCCTTACTGGATCAATATTGACTTTCCCCAGTTTGATGGCCGCATTCATTTAAGCTATAAAGAAATCGGAAAAAATAAGTTTGATACTTTGGTGAATGATGCGTTTACAATGTCGTATAAGCAACATACGGCACGGGCCTCTGCCATTCAATCCCAGCCCTTTCAAACACCAAATGGCATAGGTGGCATTTACTTTATTTTAAAAGGGAATGCGGCAACAGCCAACCAGTTTTTTGCTACCGATACTACCCAACATTTTTTACGGGGTGCTTTGTATTTTAATGCAGCACCAAACGAAGATTCCCTACAGCCTGTAAATGCTTTTTTACGGGAAGACATGCAGCACATGATAAGTACACTGCGGTGGAAATGAGCTTGTTGGGACATCAGGCGTGAGACTGATTTAGATAATTAGATAACGAACTTTCCCGTCTCGCCATTCACGTAACCTGTCGTACCTGCTATCAGTTGCAATAAAGTAAGATGATAACCTACACAACTTCTAAATCAACACAAGACCTTGAAGGGGTTCTGCATTTACAAAAGGCCAATCTACCTATTAATCTAACAGAAGAGGAAATGGCGGCACAAGGTTTTGTTACCGTTGTTCATAGCCTTGCCGACCTGCAAAAGCTAAATGAAATAGAACAACACATCATTGCAAAAGATGGTGATAAAGTCATTGCTTACCTATTAGCTATGACAGCAAAATCGAAAGATGCTATCCCCGTTTTAAAACCCATGTTTGCCCTTTTTGATTCTATTCAGTTTCGTGCCAGACCAGTGGCTGCATTTAACTACATTGTGGTAGGCCAGGTGTGTGTAGATAAAGCTTATCGCGGGCAGGGAATTTTAGATAATTGCTATGCGGCATACAAAGAAGCATTCAGCCACAAATATGATTTTGCTATTACAGAAATTGCTGCAAAAAATGTGCGTTCCTCCGGTGCCCACAAGCGTATCGGATTTGAAATTATTCACACCTATACTGCACCCGACGGCGTTTTATGGTGCATTGTACTATGGGAATGGTGATGGAAAAAATTTATAGCCGTTAAGGGTGCTCTGTGATTTAGTTTATCACCTATTATTGACTATTCCTTAGCCACCTTACTTCTGTTCACCAATTCTTTATAATTTACCCCCCTAAACCACCGACTATGAAGCGCAGGCTGCTAACCGTTTTTATTGTTGTATTTGCCATCGCCACACAGGCCCAGCAAAATCCCGCTGTAATAGATTCTTTCAAAGCTGAATTGTTGAAGGCAAAGACGAGCGAAAAAAGGATTGAGATACTCGGCCCGCTTTCTATGACCCTGATGAATACGAATATTGCCGAGGCAGATAAATACGGCGCCATGCTGAACCAGGAAGCAGAACTTTCCCGTAACCGGAGCCTGATAGTAAAGGCGCTTCTCGCCAATGGCCAGCGTTATTCTTTTTTTACCTCTAATAAAAGCTATTTACAAAAATCCCTTGATTATTATAACAAAGCTCTTGAAGTAGCAAGGAAAAATAAATTAGAAAAAGAAACCGCTGAATCACTTCTTTCCCTTTCCGCAGTGTATAGCAGTTTTCCAGAGCTGGACAAAGCAATGAGCTATACAACACAAGCATTCGCGATTGCATCCAACCTGGATAATGATAGTTTGAAAGTAGCTGCTTATTACTCTTTCGGGTCTGTCTATCAACTTAAAAAAGAAAGAATACTGGCGCTGAGAAATTACCTTATTGCCTTACGGATTGCAGAAGAAAGTAAAGACCCGCTTTTATTGCGAAGTTGTTATTACATTCTTTCCCAATTTTATTCTGATATAAAGGAATACGACAAGGCAATAGATTATTTAAGGAAGGCTTCTGACCAATTGCCCCTGGTAAAAAACATGCCCAACAAGGAATATACATCCGTTGTTGATCTTTTTATGATGGGCGATATGTACATGCAAAAAAAAGATTTTGAGATGTCGGTTTATTTTTATGACAGTTCGATAAAAAAAGCAGAGTCGCTGAAGTATTACCCCTTGAAGATGCCGGGATACAGAGGGTTACTCAGGCAGTTTATACAAGCTAAACAACCGGAAAAAGCGCTGGCATACCTGAATAATAGTCATGACCTGAAAAAATTCATAGCCAATTTTGGTGCAGGCCATGTTATTGATAATTCTTACGCTGCTATTTATACGCAGATGCGTAAGTATGATTCGGCTAAATATTATTTTGAAAAATCGGCTCCCGGCTTTGAAGCAAGTACACCTCCTGCCAGGCTGTCTTTTTATTATCAATATGCCGACTTCCTTAATAAGTCGGGTGATCAAAGGAAGTCGCTTGAATATTATAGAAATGCAATGCTATTGGCAAACGAAAACAAAGACCTGGAGTGGCAGCAAAAGATAGCAAAAGAACTTGATACGGTGTATGCGGCAACGGGGGATTACAAGCAATCGCATTTATACAGTGGTCTGTACCATAGCTACAAGGACAGCCTCCAAAAATTAGGTGAGGAAAAAGACCTTTTGCAAATGGAACTCACCGATGAGGAACAAAGGCAAAAACGTAAAGAAAAAGAAGAAGCAGAAGCCCTGATAGAAAAGCATAATATTCAATATTTAGGCATCACCATAGGGATTGCTATCGTGTTTTTATTTCTTGTTTTGATGGGAGCTTTCAGGGTGTCGGAGACTACAATAAAAGTCATGGGATTCTTCGCGTTTATCCTTCTTTTTGAATTTATTATTTTAATTGCCGATGCAAAAATTCATCACTGGACACATGGCGAGCCCCTCCCGATTCTGGGAATCAAAATCATACTTATCGCTATACTCCTGCCACTGCATCATTGGCTGGAGCATACTGTAGTTACCTATCTAGCTTCCAAGCGGTTAATTATCCCGTCGGGCAGAACTATCTGGCAAAGCATTGCTGCAAAAAAGAAAGTACATAATCAAAATGTGCATTGAAAAAATAAAAATTAATGAGGTACCGGGCAATAGGGCTACTATTTATCTTTCGTTGCGTCGCACTCCTGTACGGTTTGTAACTCTATTCAGCGTTCGGTTTTACCGCTGTTCAAAAGTCTTACCTACTGCTGTAACCCCTCTCATTTGTTACCCAACGAAAGAGCGATCTTGGAACCAAACTATTGACAACCAGTTTAAGCAGTAAAACGGGTTGCATTTGTCGCCTGTAAGGATAGAAGGGAATCCCCTTTCGCCGGGATGGCAGATTACACCCTGTTTCATAGTAATCCTTCTGTTGAACGGAGCGTCGCCACTGTTGCTGCATTAAGAATATGAAACCGGTAAAAAAGAAAAAATTGCGCGGTGTTATGCCAGTTATGATGAGGAGTTAGCAGTGCGGTGGTTGTAAGCCCCAAACCCATCTATCTTTGCCGTAAACTGAACCTGTGATAGCAATTGAGAATGTTTTAGTGAGCGATGACGTAGTGGAAGCCAAGTTTGTTTGCGACCTGCACAAGTGTAAAGGTGGCTGTTGCGAAGATGGCGATGCCGGCGCCCCCCTGGAAAAAGAGGAGAAAAAAATTCTCGATGAGAATTTTGAGGCGGTAAAGCCTTACCTCACCTCCGAAGGCTTAGCCGAAATAGAACGTAAAGGCAAATATGTATATGATAACGAGTTTGGATGGGTAACTCCAACCGTAGAAAGTAAAATTTGCGCCTATGGTTTTCGTGATAAAAAGGGCATCATCAAATGTGCAATAGAGCAAGCTTATTATGATGGAAAGGTGCAGTGGAAAAAGCCTATCTCCTGTCATCTTTACCCAATACGTATTGCAGAGACCAAGCATTATACTTATGTTAATTACGAGCCGCGGGAAACGCTTTGTAATCCAGCGTGTGCCTTAGGTAAAAAATTGAAAATGCCTGTGTACCAATTCCTGAAAGAACCAATTATTCGTAAGTTCGGTGATGAGTTCTATGAAACACTGGAGCAAGTCGCTATTGAACATTTTGATAAAAAGAAAAAGTAACCTGCATGTCAGAACAATCAACTTCCTTTTCAGCCAAAAGCACGGTAAAATCGTCTGATAAAGACCACCGCCGCAAAATTAATTTCAACATTGCCCGCTACAATGCGGTGGTGCCAACCGGTAAAAGCCAATTTACCAATACAGATCTTGCAAGGGAAAAGGCAAAGAACATTAAATGGAAAGCTATTGAAACCTTAGACCAGCAATTAGAAACGTTTGAAGCGCAGATAACAAAGCGTGGTGCAAAGGTTTTATGGGCCGAAACTGCTGAGGAAGCACTGGCGGAAGTATTAAAAATTTGTGAAGCAAAGTCCTGCTCTACCGTGGTAAAGAGCAAAAGCATGGTTACCGAAGAACTGCACCTGAACAAGTTTTTAGAGAAGCACAATATAGAAAGTGTTGAAACCGATTTGGGTGAATACATACAGCAGTTGGATGGGGAAGCCCCTTATCATATTGTTACCCCGGCCATGCATAAAAGCAAGGAAGATGTAGCAAAACTATTTGCCGAAAAATTAGGTACGTCGCCTGATCTTACACCAAGCCAATTAACGCTTGTGGCACGGGACCTTCTCAGAGAAAAATACATGCAGGCACAGGTAGGAATAACCGGGGCCAATTTTATTATTGCCGATACAGGCGCTATTGCCATTACAGAAAACGAAGGCAACGGGCGGTTAAGTTGTGCCTGGCCAAAAACGCATATTGTAATTGTTGGCATCGAAAAGGTAATTCCGTCATTAATGGATTTGGCGCTCTTTTGGCCGCTGCTTGCTACGTTTGGCACTGGTCAGCGAATCACCTCTTATAATTCCATTGTTACCGGTCCGCGACAAGTGACAGAAAACGACGGCCCCGAAGAAATGTATGTTATTTTATTAGACAATGGCCGTACTTCAATTTTGGCCAATGAAAAAAGTCGTGAGTCCTTATACTGCATTCGTTGCGGCGCTTGCTTAAACGCCTGCCCGGTTTATAAAAATATTGGTGGGCATAGCTACGAAACCACCTACAGCGGACCTATTGGCGCCGTAATTACACCACATCTGAAAAAAATGGATGACTGGAAGCACTTAAGCTATGCATCATCGCTTTGTGGCAATTGCACAGAGGTGTGTGCTGTAAAAATTAACCTTCATGAATTGTTACTCGAAAATCGTCATGAATCGGTAGAAGAAGGGGGGGCTGCTTTTGCTGAAAAAATGATTTGGAAAGGCTGGCAAACAGCCATGCTTAACCGTTCGTTAATGAACATTGGTAATGGTACATTAAAGAGCTGGTTTATCAACGCGGTTGCCAAAAACTCATGGGTAAAGCACCGCTCAACTCTGCAGTTCCCTGCCAAATCTTTCAATGAACAATGGAAGGACAGAAAGAAGAAAGGAGCTTAAATTAGCAGGTGATTATTTACAGCCATACACTAACCCCGCGTCTACAATACGTAGTAGATTTCTTGTGCCAATATTACAAGTCGACTATTAAGCTTATTTGTGATGAGGAGAAATATTTAGCCCATGCCGACCCTCATAAGATCAATTACTCCTATCACCGATTGTTGCCGGATGAAATATGGATTCACTCCCATGTATTGTTATTTGAATCCACCATCCGACCCGTAAAAATTGAATGTTTTGACTTACGTGGTTACAAAGCATTTTTTAAAGCGGAAGGTGAAACAGGATTTGATTTATTGGCCGCTATCTTTTTTTTAATTACCCGTTACGAAGAATACCTGCCACATCAAAAAGATAAATATGGCCGGTATGATCACCAGGCTTCAGTAGCTTATAAGGAAGGCTTTTTACATCTGCCTTTAATTAATATCTGGTTAGAAGATTTTAGAAAATTGTTGCTGGAGAAATTTTCTCACTGCCAGCTGCCACCTGCTAACTTCAGTCTGCAAACCACCTACGATATAGACATGGCCTGGAGCTTTCGCAACAAAGGTGTTAAACGCAATGCGGGTTCGTTACTGAAATTATTTTTTACCGGTAAGTGGCGTTCAATGAGCTATCGTATTAACGTAATTCGGGGAAAGCAGCAGGATCCTTTTGATGCGTATGAGTGGATGGATAACCTGCATCAGCAATACGGGATAGAACCTGTTTACTTTTTTTTAGTGGCAGCGCAAGCCGGAAAGTTTGACAAGAATATTGACATCCGTAATGTATTCTTTCAAAGATTAATAAAGGATATTTCATCCCATTATAAAATAGGCTTGCATCCTTCCTGGGCCAGTGGCGATCAGCCGTTGTTACTTTCAAAAGAAAAATCCTGGCTGGAGAAGACTTCGGAACAAAGCATCACTTTTTCCCGGCAGCATTATATACGTTTTAACTTACCAGTTACGTATCGAAAGCTTTTGGCAACCGGCATTTCCGATGATTTTTCCATGGGCTACGGAAGCATCAATGGTTTTCGGGCATCTGTTGCAACACCTTTCTTTTGGTACGATTTGAAAGAAGAAAGTAAATCAACCCTATGCATTCATCCCTTTTGCTTTATGGATGCCAACGCCTATTATGAAGAACGCAAAACACCCGCGGAGGCATTACAAGAGTTGATTCACTATCGAAACGTTGTTCGTTCGGTTAATGGTACAATGATCACGATTTGGCATAACAGCTTTCTAGGAACTGATGCTGCGTTTGAAGGATGGAAAGAAGTGCATGAGCAGTTTTTACGTGAGGCGTAAAATTCAGGGGTCTGTCGCCGTACCCGACGGAGTATCTTACATTTCGTGTCTCATGTTTTATGCCTTCGCCGCCTTATTTACTAGTCTCACACCGTACAAAGTAATACATACACCTATAGCGATGGCAATGGTAAGCTTTTCATTAAACAGCACGGCCCCGGTTAGTAAAGCAATAACAGGATTTATATAAGCATAGACCGAAACCTGCTCTGTTGGCAGGTTTTGCAAAGCATATAAATAAGCTACAAATGAAATAACAGACCCAAATAAAACCAGGTATCCAATGGCTGCCCACGACTGCCAGGGAATTTGTTCGAAAGCTACAGCGTTGTTGGTAACGTTAGCCACAAGATAAATAACAGGCCCGGAGATGATCATTTGCAAACCCAGTGCAAAATA
>DASQMG010000316.1:0-8829 GCA_035645595.1 Flavisolibacter sp.
CCTTAATCATAACGGTGGCCATTCTCCTTTAAAGGGAGGGGATAGTGGTTAGTGAATAATTCGATTGGTTAAAGAAGCTGATCCTGAAAGTAGAGAAGATACTACTTTTTTGTTTTGTCCAACTTGTGGGTCAACGACTCCGAAGCAGCTTTGGGTATGCCTATTGATCAAAACAAGCATGTTGTTCTTACTTTCCCTTCCACCTTTCCCTTTGCCCGGTTTATTTTAAAAGAAGAGATAATAGGGGTTGAAACATCCGCTGGCACTGTTTCATTAACGGGGCCGCTTAGCGATGCTCAAATAGTGCTTGCCTGCACATAATATGACGGTATTGTAGAAAGGATCAGGGGAGATTAGACAATCTTTTATACTTCCGAAGTAGGGTGCTTACACATCGTCCAATAGCCAGTAATGAGGGATAGGGAGTTCTTCAACCAGCCAAGTGTATTCTCCTTTTGAAAAAAACCTTGCACCCTCATATCCTGATAGGCTTTACCTACGATTGTTTTATATGCGGAAGTAGTAAAGAAAATAAAGGGAATGCATTTCGATTTCAACTCTTGGTCCGCCTCTACCTGCTGCTTGAATTTAAGACCATTTTGAAGAGGCAGATTAACGTCACAAAGTATAATAAAGGGCTGTCAGGCTACTGCATAATGAACATATAGCCAGGATAACTTTTATATTATAAAACAGTTAGCCTGAAATAAAATCATCCAAGCTTACCGGGGTTCCGAAAAGTAATAGGACATCTTCTTTTTGTAGGCTTGTGTCCGGAGGTACAATACCCATTACCTGCAACTCAATTGTATCTTTTCCAAATATGTTTTTCTTCTGTATCCTTTTCATAATTGATACAAATACTATTTTATACCGGTTCGCAAGATCTAATTTGCTTACGGTAGCGCCGATGTATCGTTCCGGTACAGCCACCTCTAATAAACGATAATCAGCGCTTATTTGAAAAGAATCAACAACTCCCGGTAAATCTAACTTCAATGCCAGCCTTTGAGCAGCACTCTCCTCCGGATGTACAAACTCATGCATATCCATTGCTTCTAGCACAATCCTTTGAAGTGGCGAAATCACCCTGCAGATAATTCTTTTTATTCCTATTTGCTTTAACAACGCAGTGGCCATAACATTAGCACCTTCACTTTCTCCTATACCTATGATAGCGGCATCTACATCCTTCAGCGGAAGTTGTTCCACTGCCTCTTTACTGGTTGCATCTAATGCAATGCCATGCGTGATAGCATGTTTGTACTTGTCAACCGTCTCCAGCTTGTTATCCACCCCAATTACTTCATGCCCTAGTTGTACCAGTTTAATAGATAATGTTGCACCAAAACTGCCGAGGCCAAAAACAATAAACTTCATTTTTTATGTTTAAAAAGTAATTTCTTCTTTTGGATACCGGTAATATAACTTCTTGCTTTGTTTTATGAACGCTACCAGCAAGGTGATCATGCCTACTCTTCCGATGAACATAGTGATCATTAAAATAACCTTACTGTAAACAGATAGGTTAGCAGTAATACCCAGAGAAAGGCCGACAGTACTAAATGCCGAAAAAACCTCAAAGGCAATGGCAATAAGTCCCTTGTCACTATCATTAATGGAAACAGAGAATATAGCTATTCCGATCAGCAGGAGCGACAAAATGATTATTGCAAAAGCTCTTCTAACAGAATCATGTGAAATCTCTATACTAAAAACTTCTGACCGATCTTTACCGCGTAAAATGGCTGCCATATTGATTATAGCAACACCAGCCGTTGTCGTTTTTATACCTCCTCCTGTAGAACCAGGAGAGGCACCAATCCACATTAGCATAAGGTAGATCATGATGGTTGATAAATTCATGGCTGTCAGATCAACCGTATTGAAACCTGCAGTACGTGGCGTAACGCTACCAAAAAAACTGGTAATGAGCTTACCTGTCCACGTAGGATGTTGTTGTAAGGTAGCGTTTTGTTCAAAGAAAAAATAAGCAATGAAGCCAATAGATAAGAGGATACCACTAACTACCAATGCCAACCTGCCATTTACAAAAATGAGATTAGGATAATAATTTATCTTGTTATTACCTTGGATTTTGCAAATCAGATTGGATGTTTTTAGCCTTGCATATCGGTATAGGTTAAAGACAATAGGAAAACCAAGCCCACCTAAAATAATCAATACCGCGATCCATAACTGTAGGCTATAGTTAAAGCGTATGACAGGCTCGTAAAGTCCATTTGTAAATGTTGAAAAACCGGCATTGCAAAAAGCGGAAACCGCATGAAATATGGAAAAGAAAGCTTTATGACGCAGGCTCGAAAAAAGATTATCCTGCAAGCATACGAAAATCAAAGCCGCACCAATTGCTTCAAACAACAAGGTAACAGCTACTACCTGGTAAACAAAAGACATTACATTATTTATCTGATTACTGTTCATCATGTCCTTGAAGGCAAGCTGCGCTTTAAAAGACGTTTGCCCTGCTACAGCGTAAGCCAATAACCCAGCAAAGGTCATAATACCCAAGCCTCCTGCTTGAATCAATAACAGAATAATCAATTGACCAAAAGGAGTAAAATAGGTAGCCGTATCCACTACTATCAGCCCTGTGACACAGACGGCACTTGTTGCTGTGAACAAGGCGTTGGTTTCTGAAATACCTCTATAGGTAGCAATGGGTAATTTTAAAAGAAAGCTCCCAATAAGGATCAAAAAGGCAAAGCTGCCAATAAATAAAAGGCCGGGATTTACAGTCTTTGAATAAATAGACCGAAAGAAATAAGAAACTTCCGTAAAGAAAGCAAAAATGACTACGGCATATATGATCAATTTGTAAAGCAAAAAATACGTAGAAGTAGTATCCAATTGAGCCGCTTTTTCAGCAATAACAAAAAAAGAAGTAAGTATCAGCAATAGCAATCCACCAATAGTAAAGTACTTTACCCCTCTACTCTTATTAACAAGGGTTTCAAAAGCCAACCTTATAGCAATCAGAATGGATGAAACCTTGAGAAGAAACGAGAGCCAGAAGTTTATCTTTACGTTATTACTCCAAAATGGCTTATAGCCAAATTCGTAAATGACTATAGAAAAACAAAGTAGCAACAGGGCAGGAACCATTAGGTTAATACTCTGAAGGATTTTTGTTTTCACTTCTTGTTTTTGTACAAACTTTTTCGTTTTACTAAATCCATTTGATGTAAAGAGTCTGATCTTGTCCATACTTAAATGATATATGAAAGGGCTTGAAATATATCGCGCAAAGTGTTATACATGATTGTACTTATTTTGCCAGGTCAATATAAAGAATAGTAGGGATTGTTGCTGTTGAACTCCGTTGATTTATACGGTAGGACGTTAAGGTTGTATAAGGTTCCTTTCAGTTGTAAGATTCCCTACTATTAGGCTGGTGAAGGAATAGTTTTTCTTGTTTAATTTAAAGTGAGAAACGTCTATATGGTGCAGATCACCCTGCTCGGTGGAAGGCCTCTTTAGTTTTGGCGGGGGTAATTTCACTAGTCTATATGGCAAATAGAGCAGGTGAACCTACGAAAAATGGTAGGTTTATAAAAGAAGTGGAGTTAGACTGTAAATACCCCTTTTCTCTAACAGTATTAATTGGAGACTTTTCATTTTTTAATAAGTTCTTGTGCCATTCTTCAGCCCTTAGATTATTCAGCGCTTCATGAGGCCGTCTTTCGTTGCATCCAATCATCCATTCTTCGGTCAAATATTTTATCTCTTATAGATCGAAGGACAGGGGCTACACGGAATAACCACGTTATTTTGTTAATTGTCTTATGATCAATTGGGTTCTCTACGAAAACTCCCTTGCTCAACAAAATAGATAGATTGGCAAATCTTGCCTTCGTTCACTTAATGATAATCCTTATGAATTGAAATTTGTTCTAAATGACGAGTGAGAATACACAACTAGTCTTCCGAAAACCTGCCAAGCGTTTTAAATGTTTCACGCACTTTCTCTAAGTCATTGCCATATCTACTAGAAAACATATTTGATTGAATATAAGTGTACAAACAAAGTGCACATAACGAACAGACTTTAAGCAATAACGGTATTCCGTGTTCCCTTAGGTCCAAATTAAAAATCTAAAAATGATTTGATGATGAAGTTATATGCTTCTGCTCAAAAGTGATGCTTTGGCCAAGGCTGAAGGTGATTAACGGCATGCTCCCAAAGTTGTGAAGGTTGACATGTTATTGCACAAAACGCATTGTTGTGCATTCGTTATTGTTGTCAATTGTCGGTATATTAGTCCTTACCCCTTTGATAATATACCACAGCATAATGGCTGCTTCTCCGAAGTAAGTCACAAAAGTAAATCGATGAACAGCCTCGTAATCGCTTCTTTGTAAAAGCAAAACGGCCAAGGTTTCAACGAAGTAACCTACACCATTGATGATCAGCAATATGCCCAATATCCGGGGGATAAAACCCGACTAGTAAACCAGCAAACCATAGGGCAATAACCGATAACCATAGCCACCAGAATAGTTCTAGTATCGAAATTTCATATCTGCTTGTCCTAATCAGGAGCATTGAAAAATTCTGGTATTGTAAAAGGCCAGCTGCTTTCAGTATCTCGCCTTTCAAATGCATACGTGCGCGGAGGTTTAATGTCTCAATAAGAAACACGATTGGAATTTGAACAACCACAACTGCTACCATCAGCCTCGCCCGGTTCTCGCCAACAGATTTAAATAACTTGTAAAGCCCCAATACCGACAAGGTAAATACAATAGCACTGTAAAGATGACCAAACATACCGGCTAAAAACAAGGCTTCGTGCTTAAGTATATTCTTGGCATTGGCAGCAGCGTCTCCACTTACAACAATTTTTGAAGGAACGTAAAACAAACTGAAGCGAAGTGACATGCCCATAGCGAGGCCTAATACGCCAGCAAATCCTGCATTTCTTTTGCGTGAAACCCTTTATTTTCCATATAGCTATCTGTTGTTCTGGTTTAATTGAACTGCTAAATCTTTCTGCAAACGATGGGACTTGGTGATGTACCGGTAATTTCGGTTCTGCCAATTAGGATTCAGTTATAATACAATCACTCGTTTAAATTATACGCAAAAGCACTATCTGTATCAAAGGAATATATAAACAGCAATAAGCCGTCAACAGACAACATAAAAAGTAAGGGAATAGAAAACAGAAAAAATATAATAACTCACCCGAATGACGTTCTACAGAGGGAAGATTTGTGAAGTAAGGAAATTTTGTATTCCATCACTCTCACTTCTGATTTGCGGTTGACTAATGATTTTTTGTTCTATTGAGGACTTCAGCCACTCCTTACAAACACTCAATTATCGGTTCTCTTATATGATGCAGAATGGCGCTTGAGAAACCAGTTTAATTCATTTAAATTCATGCCTTCTTTCAACTGGTGCGAAAGAAAGTTTTTAGATAATTCCTTATAACTTAAACTTGATTGCTGGGAGAAGATTACCGGTATGGCCGATCACCATCTGCACGGGCCCGGCAACTTATTTAATGAATTGGATAACGATGCTTTGTGTAAAATTATGAAAGCCGGGCAAAGCAGCAGATTAAACCCGGGGATTATTTACTCAGACAGGGTGAAATTGAAACTTCGCTGTATATAGTACCCAGCGGGCGGCTGCGGGCAGTAATGGAGGATAGAAATGGAACACATATCTTGGGCGACATTGGCGCAGAAGCAGGAAAATGCGAAGGATAAAGTATCCTTGCATTTTGAGATGGATGTAAAAGGTGTTAGTCTGCTTGACGACAAGCAGTGGAGCCAGACGATTAAAAGGAGCCACGATCAGATTAAATCTTTTCTCGGAAATTTGCCCGGTAAAGACAAGTTCTGGCTGAGATAACCGTTGTCGTTCTATTGCTAAAACAAATGCGTTAGCTTCAAAGCTAGCTCGTTTCGAGTGTAGATTGATTGGCGGTACCTAAGGAATATTTAACTAAACTGGTTCTTCAGCCGCAATTTTGCAGGAGAATAATCAGAAACGTTTTATATGCATTTTATCTCTGCTGAACGGTTTGTTGATTGGCGAACATGACTATACAGGCAATGCTGGTCAAAAGAAAAGAATTAAATTTCTACCAATGGTTTATATTGGTACACATAGTGGAGAAATGTTTTATGCTAGGGGTGGAAAAAGTAATTTTAAAACGGTTGGCGATCAATTCATAAGTATTGCCGTGAATCTTGCTCAGTACTTGCAGAAAGCTGCTGGGGGACCACCTTTTTAAAAATAAAATTTCCAGAAAGTAACAGAATTCTTTTACAGCAAAAGGTAAGGTTAGCAGGCAATTGAATAAATAAAAAACAACACAGCATTACTTACAGATTGTTGAATTAATTATCAGAATAACAATATGGAAATGGCCGCCACATCTGGATCGCTGGTTACAAAAGAACAATTTCAGAAAGTTCAGCAAACTGTAATAGATAGGTTGAATAAAGAATTACCCTCGCATCTTACCTATCATTCTGTAAGGCATACAAAGGAAGTGGTGGAGGTAACTACACATTTGCTTGCAGCAGAAAAGGTGCGTGATCAGGATCACGGATTGCTCCTCACCGCGGCTTTATTTCATGATACAGGATTTTTAAAAGACTACAAAAACCATGAGGAAACTTCTTGCGAAATTGCGAGGGAGATGCTTCCACAGTTTGCCTTTTCCGAAGAGGCCATAGAGCAAATCTGTACCCTGATAATGGTCACCAAACCACCCCAGGCTCCAACTTCCTATCTTGGGCAGATTTTATGCGACGCTGATCTTTATTACCTTGGTTCAGCTAACTTTTTTAGAGAATCGGAGAACCTTTACAAAGAGTTTAAGGCAGAAGGGATTGTGGCGACCAGAGATGAATTTGAGCTAATGCAATTAAATTTCCTCGAAAGTCATAGATACTTTACGGCTACCGCAATTGCCGAAAGAGGAGAACGAAAAAAGCAATACAGCAAGCAGGTACGTGCCCATTGGAAGAACAATCAAAAAAAATCTTATGTAACGGATAAGACTTCAGCAGCCTTTATGGATTTGTTTTTGATGTTCTTGGGAGTTACAATAGCTGGTTTCGCACTAAAGGGCTTTCTAGTTCCTAATCATTTTTTTGATGGCGGTGTCACTGGCATTTCGCTTTTAATTCACGAACTGTATAATTATAACCTTGCTTTAGTGATTGTAGTGGCCAATCTTCCTTTGATTGCAGTAGGGTATTATAGTGTCAGCAAAAGCTTCGCTTTAAAGACCTTTGTATGTGTAAGTCTGCTGGCAGCCTGCCTTCTTTTTATTCCTTACCCAACTGTTACAACCTCAGATCATATTCTGATAGCCCTCTTTGGTGGATTTTTTTTAGGGTCCGGAATCGGGTTATGTATGAGAGCCGGATGCGCATTGGATGGGGTGGAGGTATTGGCATTGAAAACCTTCAAAAAAACCCCCTTCACGGTTACCGAAGTGATCCTGGCAATTAACATCTTAATCTTTGGTATAGCTGCCTTTAAACTGGGTATCATGACTGCTTTGTATTCAATTCTCACTTATTTTACGGCGTCTAAGTCGATTGATTATGTGGTGGAGGGAATTGAAGCCTATACCGGCGTCACGATTATTTCAGGGCAAAGCGATCTGCTTAAACACAGGCTGGTCAATGAGTTGAGCCGGGGAATTACAGTTTACAAAGGAGAGCGGGGCTTTCTACCCGGACAGTTTGAAACCAGTAGTGACTGTGACATCATCTTTACTGTCGTAACAAGGCTTGAATTAAGACGCTTAAAAAATCTTGTGCACGAAACCGACCCTAAAGCATTTGTGTTTGCAAACACGATCCGCGAAGCCACTGGAGGCATCCTACGCAGAAGGGCCGGCCAGCACTGAGTAGAAAGATAGTGTTTGCCCGCTCAGACAATTTCAGGCTGTAAATCGTCAGCGTAAAGTGTACCGGTAAGAGCTTAATTTAAGAGAGGGTTTCCATTAACCATTTAAAACAAAAAGTCATGGAGACAAAACCTCAAAAGCCTTCTTTAGAACAGACGCACTCGCCCGAGAATTTCATTAAAGACATTTGCCGCAAGACCCGTCCCCTCTTTTCCTCTGAACAAAAGATTCTCGTTGTCCCCGCTTTGGTTACATTGCCTCAGAACTGAAAGATTACTTGAACCACATCGGTGTTAAACAGGTGCACGGAAAACGCTGTCATCCGCAAACACAGGGAAAGATTGAACCCTATCATAGAAGCATGAAAAATGTAGTAAAGCTGGATCATTACTACGCTGTCCCGAATAGTGGAATACAGCAATAAAAACCTTTGTTCACTATTACAGCTATCACCACTATCATGAATCTCGGGAAAGTGTGACACCGGCTGATGTTTATTTTAGCAAACGAGAACAAATTTTGAAGCGTAAAGAAAGATAAAACAACAAAGTCTGTTGCAAAGAAGAAGACTATACCAAGTAAAAAAATCTACTATTTAATCCTAGCACTTTTGAATACTACAAAATAAAATTTACTAACTTAAACAAACAAAACCCTCTCTAACATCTAGTCCACTTTCTTTTGACGACATTCGCTAAATCTTTTACCAGAATGTCTAAAACATGCAGCATTAATGACGCCATGAAAAACAAATGCCGGTACTTTGAAAGATATCTAGATAGACGCTTAATTTGAAATTCAACTGGTAGTTCCTTTTTGTATATTCATTCTACAGTAAAGTGCACGTAAGATTATAGTGGTAAACAATGGCTATGCATCAAAGCACGCAATAATAGGGTAGCAAACTTTAATTCTCTAATCAATA
>DASQMG010000317.1:0-14125 GCA_035645595.1 Flavisolibacter sp.
CGTAAGCTCCGCCAGCGTGTGGCCCTTTTGGCAAGCAAGTATGCCCTCGTACGCCTCCTTGACCTTTTCAGCTGTAATAAGGGACTCGCTTTCTTTCAGCATTCGGTATTTAGACCGGATTTTGTGGCGAATGTCATCAAGGTGCTGGTTAATCTCCTTTACCTCAATAGTCTTTCCTTTTACAATTTCTTTGTCCGGATCCCAGGCAGCAACGTCAATTTTTTCTTTCGTTGAAATTTCGGCTCGTTCTTGATCAACGGTGATGCGTGCATAGATGAAGCCCTGCTTTTTTTTATGCTTGCATTTTCGGATTAGCAGGTCAATTCCGAATGTGTGAGTGGTCTCCATACAACTTGTTTTGACAGGTTTAAAAATGATTTGATTTCTCTCTCACTCGTTCCTTCTATCCGCGGCTCAAATCGTTTCCGAATTCCGTCAAAAAAGGTCAAAAAAAATTGGCCTATCTCTATGTAAATCAGCAACTTATGGCATAGCTGGTGAGTCCAAAACGGGTGCCATGTTTGACTCACCGAATGACTCACCGGAGTTTTGCTATTTTCTGATATATATTGACAGGAAGAAAATAAAAAAACCTGTAAGTCACTTAGAACTTACAGGTTTAGTTTCCTTTTGATAAGGTTTTAGTCGGGAAGACAGGATTCGAACCTGCGACCCCCTGGTCCCAAACCAGGTGCGCTACCGGCCTGCGCTACTTCCCGAAACATTTTCCTTTGCGGTGAGGGAGGGATTCGAACCCTCGGTACAGTTTAACCCGTACGGCAGTTTAGCAAACTGCTGATTTCAGCCACTCATCCACCTCACCTTCTGCTCACCTGTTTCCCCACCCCTCATTTGCAAGGGGTGCAAAAATAGGGATACGGGATTACAAAATCCAAAAAACAAATCCCAATTTCCAGACTATTTTAAAATTCCTGAAAATTGGGACTGACCTGGTTAATAAAATCTCTTGCCTGTTACATTGCGGCCAGTTGGACCTTCTGCTGCAACTCCATTACACTATCTCTAAAACTATTATCAGTATCCATTAAATCTTTTACGGTTTGACAGGAATGGATTACAGTAGTATGATCGCGGCCGCCGAAATGTTCGCCAATTGTTTTTAAAGAATTTTTTGTAAAAGCTTTTGACAGGTACATAGTAATCTGCCGTGCCTGCACAATCTCCCGCTTTCGGGTTTTCTGAAGCAGTTTATCGTACGGCACTTCATAATACTCACAAACCATTTTTTGAATGGTATCTATGGTAATTTCTTTGCTTGCCGTTTTTACAAAATTTCTCAATACTTTTTTTGCTAAGTCTAAATCAATCTCCTTGCGGTTGAGCGAAGACTGTGCCAACAAAGAAATTAAGGCGCCTTCTAATTCGCGTATATTATTGTTGATATTATAAGCAATATATTTTACTACTTCCTTTGGCATTTCCAACCCGTCATTCTTCATCTTCTGTTCCAATATCTCTATACGTGTATCATAATCCGGCATCGAAATATCGGCGCTTAAACCCCATCGAAACCGGCTTAGTAAACGCTCCTGTACTCCCTCTAAATCTTTCGGAGCTTTATCTGATGTCAGGATCAATTGCTTTCCCGACTGATGCAAATGATTAAAGATGGCAAACAACGCATCCTGCGACCGTTCTGCACGATTGAAGAACTGTACATCATCAATAATCAATACATCTATCAACTGGTAAAAATGAATGAAATCATTGATAGCATTATTACGGCTATGATCAACAAACTGGTTAATGAATTTTTCTGAGCTTACATACAATACAACTTTAGCAGGCAGTAACCGTTTCACTTCATTACCAATGGCCTGGCCTAAATGTGTTTTACCTAAACCTACACCGCCGTATACAACCAATGGGTTAAATGAATTAGCACCAGGCTTTTCGGCCACTGTTTTGCCGGCACGGCGAGCCACCCGGTTACAATCGCCTTCTATAAAAGAATCAAATGTATAATTCGGATTAAGCTGCGGGTCAATATGCATTTTTTTCAAACCCGGAATAACAAACGGATTTTTGACCGGCGTATTAATCACCAGCGGGAAATCCATTTCATTATTTACAAAAGTTTTATACGAATGACCGGCCATATCAACTGTTACAGGCTTATTGTAGTTATTGCCGCCATCCACCATAATCCGGTATTCTAAACGTGCGTCTTTGCCCAACTCACGCTTTAATGTTTTTGCTAATAGGTTTACATAGTGCTCTTCAAGGTATTCAAAAAAAAATTGGCTTGGCACTTGAATAATAAGTACTGCCTCTTTTAAAGCAATCGGTTGTATGGGTTCAAACCAGGTTTTAAAATGCTGCCACTCCACGATATCTTTTATAATAGAAAGACAACTGGTCCAAACTTGATCTGCAGTTTTATTCATGTATCGTATAGCAGTTTTAAAAGGTTATGACTATGGTTTCAAAACTTTTTCACACTATGTGTATAACAAAATTTTTTTAAGACAGGAGAACGAATATCAGGAAAAGAAAATTGGAAAAAAAATTTTTATGTCTGATAAATTTTCCATTCTGCATAAAGCGTAAGCGTAAAATTTTTATGCCATTTTACTTGCATTATTTGGAGAAAGAATTAATTTATTAAAAGCTGTGCTGTCTTGTATTCTTTTGTTGAATTATAACTTTTCTTCTCGTGCAAATCTGATAAACAGAAATCCTTAACACCCCACTATTTCCTCCCGTGTTCTCTTTTATCTTTGCCAGTATGAAATTTGGCGTAGTTGTTTTTCCAGGATCTAATTGCGACAGGGATGTACACGATGCATTGGTGCAAGACTTAAAGCAAGAATGCCTTATGCTTTGGCACAAAGAAGATGACCTTTCTCAGTTCACCACACAGGACTGTATTATACTACCGGGTGGGTTTTCCTACGGCGACTATCTGCGCACCGGCGCCATTGCCCGCTTTTCTCCTATTATGCAAAGTGTAATATCATTTGCAAAAAATGGAGGTAACGTTTTAGGTATCTGTAACGGCTTTCAAATCCTATGCGAAGCGCATTTATTGCCCGGCGCTTTGCTACGCAATGAAGAGCAAAAATTTTTATGCAAAAACATTTTTGTAAAGGATGATGAAGATGCTGTTTTAAAACTCCCCATAGCGCATGGCGAAGGCCGGTATTATGCCGATGAAAAAACCCTGGATGAATTAGAACAAAACGGACAACTTATTTTGCATTACTGCAATGCGGAAGGGGAGCTTACCAGCCACGCCAACCACAATGGTTCTGTGCGAAATATTGCAGGAATTTGTAACAAAGAAAGAAATGTGATTGGCATGATGCCTCATCCTGAAAGAGCCTGCTCCAATGCCTTAGGCAATACCGACGGACGACAACTATTTAATAAATTGTTTTCTTTAACAGTTGCAGCCGCCCATTAGCTAAAGCATTTACATTATTAACAGAAAGGCAATTTTTAATCCCTGAAATTTGTACAGCAAAAATTCCTGTATGAAAAGATTGTTTTTTACGATGGTGCTGATGTTTAGTATCAGTGCAGCTTTCTCTCAAATACAAAGCCCTGTATCCTGGTCGTTCACCAGCAAAAAAATTAGCGAAACTAATTACGAGGTACAAATGACTGCTACCATGCAGGCAGGCTGGCACCTGTATTCCCAAACACAGCCAAAAGATGCAATTGCACAACCCACTTCTTTTAAGTTTACTAACAACCCTTTATTGCAGTTGGATGGTACAATTAAAGAGACAGGCAAAATGGAAAAGTTTACGGATAAAGAATTGGATGTATCTGCCAATCAGTATAGTAATAAAGTCGTATTTGCACAAAAAGTAAAATTGAAGGGCAAGGCAAAATCAAATGTAGGTGGCACTGTCACGTATCAAACTTGTGATGATAAAAAATGTTTACCGCCTAAGACAGTTAACTTCAACATTGCCTTAAACTAAACTGGATGAAGCGTCTTTATTGCACCCTTTTTTTCTCAATCTTTTTTTTTATAAATTATAGCACTGCACAGGAACAAAGTCCTGTGCAGTTTTCTTTTACGCATGAGCCATCGGGTAATGACATTCTGCTGAAGTTTAAAGCCTCTATTCAACCTGGTAATAAGCTTTTCTCCGTTAAAAAAATTTCCGGCGAAGCTCCCATTAACACGCTGATCAAACTCGACTCCTCCTCTTCCTATATACCAAAAGATTCGATTATTGAAAAAGGTACCGCACAACAAACAGCCGAACCTGATTTTAATGGTGCACCGGTTATTTTTTTTTCAGACTCTGTTGAATGGCAACAAAAGATACAATTAGTAAACAGCGACAGCGCAATAATAAAAGGAACAATAGCTTACTTCGTAAAAACCGGCAGTGCCTTTAACAGCTTTGAAGAATCGTTTTCCATTAAAGTTGCTACACAACAGGGAACAGCTGTTACTACCTTAAAAAGTAAAGATGACCTGCAAACAAGGTCCTTAGGCTATATCTTTCTTGTGTCCTTTTTAGGAGGGTTGTTAGCGCTGATTACTCCCTGCGTTTTTTCTATGATACCGGTTACTGTTGGATTCTTTACCAAGCGCAGTAAAACACGCCAGCAGGGTATTCGTAATGCGCTTTATTATTCTGTATCTATTATCCTCATATTTACGGTACTGGGGTTTTTAATTACTTTAATCTTTGGACCGGCAGCCTTAAATAAGTTAGCTACCAACTGGATTGCTAACCTGGCCTTCTTCCTCGTTTTCTTAATTTTTGGAATTTCGTTTTTAGGCGCCTTCGATATTCAATTGCCTTCTTCCTGGCAAACAGCAGCCGATTCAAAAGCAGGTACCAGCAGCTTTACCGGCATTTTTTTTATGGCACTAACGTTGGCGCTTGTTTCCTTTTCCTGCACCGGTCCTATCATTGGTAACCTGATTGTATTGGCTTCAAAAGGGAGTTATTTTGGCCCGCTGGTGGGCATGTTTGGTTTTTCTGTAGCATTAGCTTTGCCTTTTACTTTATTTGCGTTTTTCCCAAGTTTAATTAGTGGGTTGGGCAAAGCAGGCGGATGGCTGAATAGTGTAAAAGTGACGTTAGGGTTTTTAGAACTGGCATTGGCGCTAAAATTTTTATCGAATGCTGATCTGGCCAAAGGATGGAGGTTGTTAGACCGCGACATTTTTCTTTGTTTATGGATAGTATTGTTTGGTTTACTTGGTTTCTATTTATTGGGTAAAATCAAATTCCACCACGATGGCGAGCTTCCAAAAAACGATTTTGATTTACCTTATATAGGTATACCACGCTTGTTCTTCGCCATCGCTTCTTTATCATTTATGGTGTACATGATTCCAGGATTATGGGGGGCGCCTTTAAAAGGTATCAGTGCTTTTCTGCCACCATTTGGCACACAGGACTATACAACCAATACCACTTTGGCGGCTGCTTCACATCAAAATGAGGCCGGCTCAATAGCCCCTGCCAGGTATGTAAAAGAATTAGGGCCCTATGAACCGGAAGTGGTAAAAAAATTCGGGCTGGTAACCTTCTTCGATTATGACGAGGCCTTAGCCGCATCCCGCAAAGCACAAAAGCCATTAATGCTTGACTTTACCGGTATCAACTGCATCAATTGCCGAAAGATGGAAGCCCAGGTGTGGAGTAACCCGGACGTAATGAAACGGTTGAAAGAAAAATTTATCATCGCTTCGTTATACACGGACGTACAAAATATTTATTTACCGGAGAACGAGGAGTTTGACTCTAAGGAACTTGATGAGAGGGTAAATACAGTTGGTGAAAAATTTTCGCACTTGCAAGTAAGCAGGTATGGTGTGCTGGCACAACCCTTTTATATTTTTTTAGATGGGAAGGAACAAAAGTTAGCAGCAGATGGCTATGGCTATGATCCTGATGTACAAAAGTTTATACGGCATTTAGATACGGTGGTGGCTGAATATCAAAAGCGCAACTTTTAACCCCTACTAAAAAAGGCTGTCATACGACAGCCTTTTTACTGATATAAATTTCCTTAATACTCATCCTCATTAAACATAAAATCCTCCTGCGACGGGTAATCGGGCCAAATATCTTCGATGCTTTCATACACTTCACCTTCATCTTCCAGTTCCTGAAGATTTTCAATTACTTCAATAGGGGCGCCAGAACGGATGGAGTAATCAATCAATTCATCTTTAGTGGCCGGCCAGGGTGCTTCTTCAAGGTAAGAGGCTAATTCCAAAGTCCAAAACATTGCGCTACAATTTATAAGTTATGAAAAGAGGAAGTGTAATTTCTGTGCCAGACGGCTACACGTAAACCTTTCAAATTTTTCGCAAATGTAGCCTTATTCATCAATTTACCAAATCAAGTTTCAGGAATGAAAGAGGGCCCCGATTTTTCCGGATATTTGACCACTTACTACCGATAAAACAAATGCTGACAGCAACAAATATTTATAAACGATACGGTGCAGTAGAAGTATTACAGGGTGTGGATATTACCATCAGTAAAGGAGAAGTAGTAAGTATCGTTGGGCCATCAGGTTCCGGCAAATCTACGTTACTTCATATCCTGGGCACACTGGATAAACCCGATACAGGAGAAGTTTTCTTACACAGCCAGAAAATCACAAAACTGCAAGGCAATGCGCTTTCGTCCTTTCGCAATAAACACATTGGTTTTGTATTTCAGTTCCATCACCTGCTACCTGAATTTTCTGCGCTGGAAAATGTTTGCATTCCCGGTTGGCTTCAATCAAAAAATAAGGCAGACATAAAGCTCAAAGCCACAGAACTATTAAAGATACTAGGCTTGAGTCATCGCACAGAAAATAAGCCGGCCCAGCTTTCGGGTGGCGAACAGCAACGGGTAGCTGTAGCCCGGGCCTTAATAAACTCGCCTGATATTGTGTTTGCCGATGAACCTACAGGTAACCTTGATACAGCCAATGCAAAAGAACTGCACCAGCTTTTTTTTGATTTACGCCTCCAATTTCAGCAAACATTTTTAATCGTTACGCATAATGAAGAGCTAGCCCGGTTAAGCGATAAAGTATTGCAGATGAAAGATGGGAAAATTGTCTGAACCTTGATGAGCAGGATAACTGTAATCGTTGGGATACCCATCTCACGCTTCGCACTTATCCCAAAAATCCCAGCTTAGATAGGATTACTGGAATTTCAGAACCCTGTAGAGTGATTGTTTTCGTTCCTTACACAGGAAGAAATAAACAACAAATCACAGGTTGCAACAAAGGCTACATAGTGGGCATTGGTTTAGTACATAAATCCTTTTCCTCCTTTTATAATCCAAATAATCTACGGTTACCTTTACAGCCCATGAGCAAACTACCTCACGATGATATAAAACCCTTCTCCAACGAAGGGTCCAAGAAAGCGCAGGTAAGTAAAATGTTTGATGCCATAGCGCCCCGCTACGATTTTATGAACCGGTTTTTGAGTGCAGGGATTGATGTGTTCTGGCGTAAAAAAGCTGTTGCCCTTTTTAAAAAAGATGCCCCTAAAGTTCTATTGGATGTGGCCACCGGTACGGGCGACATGGCGATTATTGCAGCAAAAGCATTAGTGCCTCAAAATATTGTAGGCATAGATATTTCGGAAGGCATGCTGCACATAGGCCGCCAAAAAATTGCCAAACAAGCATTAAAAACAAAGATTGATTTATATGGTGGTGATGGAGAAACAATAAATTTTGGTGATGCTACGTTTGATGGCGTGATGGTAGCTTTTGGGGTGCGCAATTTTGAACACCTTGAAAAAGGCCTGCTTGAAATAAGAAGAGTGCTGAAGCCCGGTGCGCAATTGGTAGTGCTGGAGTTCAGCAAGCCCAAACTTCCCGGTATAAAACAGTTGTATAATTTATACATGGGCAGCATTGCACCACAAATGGCTAAGTGGTTCAATCAAAATAAAAAGGCCTACCAGTATTTAAACCAGTCGGCTAAAGCCTTTCCGGATCGTCAGCAGTTGGTTCAGATTCTAAACAAAACAGGTTATTCCGATACCTATTATAAATCGCTCAGCTTAGGAATATGTTGTATTTACAGTGCCAGAAAACCAGTAGACTAAAGAACCTAGTAACAGCGGTTTTACTTTGCTTTTCGGCCACCTGTTTTGCGCAACGCGACCTTAACATGGAGGAGCATGATTACAAGGCGTACTATTTTGGTATTTCGCTGGGCCTTAACCGCGGTTCCTTTCACTCAGAGCTTCATCCTTCTTACCTCGGCCAGGACAGTATTTTAACCGCGGAACCGGCATGGTCCGCAGGGTTTAATTTGGGCTTGTCAGCAACGGCCAGGTTAACCAAACGCCTTGAGCTACGCTTTAATCCGCAACTTATTTTTACCGAAAGAAATATAGTTTACAACCTGCGTTATCCGGAACCCCTCGATAACGCTTACGCCGTTCAAAAAAAAGTAGAATCGGTTATTACATCCTTTCCCTTCCAGCTTCGTTTTTTATCAGATCGTATCGGCAATTTTAGAGTGTACATGATGGGAGGCGCTAAAATTGATATGGATCTTGCCTCAAATGCGCAAGCCCGCAAGGCCGATGATATGCTAAAGATTGAGCGAATGGATTACGGCATGGAAGCGGGTATTGGTTTTAAATTTTATTACCCCAGCTTTATATTAGCGCCCGAAATAAAAATCAGCAATGGCCAGCGCAATCTTCATAGCCGGAGCCAAAACCTGAACTACTCCCGTGTACTCGGCGATATGCGTTCGAGGATGATCGTATTTACCATACATTTAGAGGGATAAAACCCCATTCCTAAATCGGGGCCTGAAGAGGGTCCTTTATTTTTGTCATTTACTACTGGATTCAATGCCTTTATACTTGCACGATAAGAATAGAATTCATCTGTTCAATATGCTTTTTATCCAAGCTTGAGTGCTACTATCAGGCTTCTCTTGCGTCGCACTCGTGTACGCTTTGCAAGCCTATTCAGCATTGTGTAAAAGCTTTTCGTATGCGCAACATAGCTATTACAACAGGTTTGTTAAAGCTCACATAAACCAGCTGTCATCTTTCTTTATCACAGCGCCAAAGCCTCTTTGCGCCTCGGTCTAGAAACCCGTATTAAAATTCAAAATCCCTGCGGTGCATGTTCCATCTTACGCCTGCGTAAATCACCACCGTATTTTTTTCAGCCACATTCTTCAACGCGGTTTGTTTACGGTACACCGCATTGGCTTCTATAAAAAAATTGGGCTTTAACTCATAAGACAATAACAAAGAGCCATACCCGATTTTTGATAAAGCTCCCTCCCCCACTTCAAAGCCATAATCAAATGGCCGCACAACATTGGGAAGAAAAATATTGGACCCATAATTGGCCGCACTGCTATCTCGCCCCTGCTTGTAATAAATAAGTTTCCCCTGCATGGATAACCTGGGAACAGGCTGGTAACGAACAACGCCAATCACCTCGTTAAAGTTGGCGCCTAAAGGGTGCGCCAATGGCTGGTTGTAGTGCGTATAATTGGCTAAAGAGTCATCATGCGAATAGGTAAATGGCCGTACCCGGTTCCACTCTCCCTGCAAATCCAGATTGGCAATGCCAAAAGCATCAATATATTTTGCCCCTAACTGGTACCCAAATTTATTGCCCCACCATTTTAGCCTTAATTCATTAAGCTTTAGTTCATCTAACAACACTTGCCCGTAAACCTGGAAGCGTTTGGCAATATTGGCCTTCACATCTAAACCAGCTACAGCGTTATCAGGACTTCCCGCCTGCTGTTCTGCAGAGCGATAGAACATTACAGGGTTCAGGTACCCAAATTCAAAATGATCCCTGCGACCAAAAATAATGCCTTCAAACAGTCCAACATTTAACCACTTTGTTACCGATATATCAAGGTGATGCATAGCCGCATATTTCTTTCCCAGGAGTTGGTCGGCTCCGCGACGGTAAGCATTCACCAGTTCCATAAAAAGCGTTTGATAATTAAACTTCCAAATGCGGGTATTGAGTTTTAGAAATAAAGTGTTATTGGAAAAATCGCTAAGGAACAAGCTGCGCTGCCCGTTGCCTATAAAATTTTTATCGTACCCAAATGTTATATCAATGTATTTGGCAGCATTAAGGGTTATGTAGCCACGGGCGTCAAAATAATCATAGCCATTACCTTTAAATTCTTTAAAGTAGCCCTGCCCCGGAACAGCCTGCCTGTCGCTTACCCATTGCCGCACATACGCCGGGTCGCGTTCCTGGTTATCAGTAATATAAACGGCAAAGCCAATTTTGTTGGCGATGTTACCCCGCGCCGTAATGCCGCGGGTATTTAAAAAAAGATGTTCGCTGCTTTCCTTCTCTTTACCAACTATGTATTGGAAAACCGGGTTAACCGCCAGGAAAAAATCCTTAGCATTCACCTCATAAAAATTAGCGGGTGTTTTATAAAAATTTGTGAGGAATGGCTTTTTGCTGGTGAATCTCTGCCGGTTCCATTCAGAACTATTCATCATCGCTCTCTCTAAATTAAACACGTCAACCTTTGAAAGTTTAGGAACCGTATTCCCTTCCCCGATGATGGTAACACTATCTGTTCCTGGGCTAAACAAGCCGGAGGCGACGCCATATCTTTCAATGGCAGGTATAAATTGCTTGCGGCTGAACGGCTTTGTTTTTGAAAAATTCAAAATAGAGTCGGTTCCAGCTTTAATCTCTATCCGCTCCAATAAAACATTTTCCCTCGCGCCCTGTGGAAGAAAAGTAGTTTGAGCAAAAACAGCAGCCGGCAGGAAGAGTAATAAAAAAAACAGGGTTTTAAAAAGTCCGTTTACGGATTTAGGGTGACGTCTTTCTTTATATTGCATAGGAGCTTGTATTTTAATTTTTTATGGCATGCAAAAATACCTGATTAAGAATATTAACATCGTAAACGAAGGCCGTATTGTAACAGGCGACGTGCTAATTGAGGGCGAACGTATAAAAAAAATCGCTGCCAGCATCACCGTTGAATCAAAAGGGAAAACGATAGATGGTGAAGGAAAATTTTTACTGCCTGGTGTTATTGACGACCAGGTACATTTTAGAGAACCCGGATTAACACACAAGGCAACTATTAATACAGAGTCAAAAGCAGCTGTTGCCGGTGGCGTTACTTCATTTATGGAGATGCCGAATACCGTCCCCGCTGCGCTTACACAGGAGCTACTGGAGGAAAAATATGCTATCGGTGCCGCTACCTCTTTAGCTAACTATTCGTTCTTTATGGGCACATCAAACGACAATGCAGATGAAGTTTTAAAAACAGCCGAAAGAAAGAACGACATCTGTGGAATTAAGATTTTCATGGGTGCCTCCACAGGAAATTTGTTGGTAGATAATTATCTCACCATTGATAAAATATTCCGCGAAAGTGAAGTACTCGTAGCAACGCATTGCGAAGAAGAAGGCATCATTAAACAGAACTATCAACGTTTAAAAGGGATTAAAGAAGTTCTTGAGCCATCAGATCATCCGTTGATCCGTGATGAAGAAGCCTGTTTCGAATCGTCGTTTAAAGCGGTTCAACTGGCAAAAAAGCACAACACGCGGTTGCATATTCTGCACATCTCCACAGAAAAAGAGTTGCAGCTGTTCACCAACCTTTTTCCCTTAAAGGAAAAGAGAATAACAGCGGAAGTATGTGTGCATCATTTGCATTTTACCGGCAATGATTACCAAAGCCTAGGTTACAAAATAAAATGCAATCCGGCAATAAAAGCACCCCATAATAAGGAGGCATTATGGAAAGCATTGTTAGATGACAGGCTGGATATTATTGCCACAGATCATGCACCGCATTTGCCCTCGGAGAAGGCATCGCCATATGAACATGCCCACGCAGGATTACCGTTAGTACAACATTCATTGTTGTTGATGCTTCATTATTTTAAGCAAGGCAAAATTTCTTTAGAAAAGATTAGCGAGAAAATGTGTCATGCTGTAGCTGAATGTTTTCAAATAGCAGAAAGGGGCTACATAAGGGAAGGTTATTACGCCGACCTGGTGATAGTAGACCTTGCAGAACAAACCACTGTTTCAAACAGGAATACTTTATACAAATGCGGCTGGAGCCCATTGGAAGGAACCACTCTTCCTGCCACCATCACACACACTTTCGTAAATGGGGCTTTGGTTTATGAAAATGGGAGCATAAATGACTCTTATAAAGGCAAACGCCTGAGCTTTGACAGGTAAAAGGCATTTAATTATATAATGAATCTAAAAAGCCTCTTTAGAGGTTTAGGGTATGCAGATAGACAAAATTACTTTTAACGATATATCCATTTTTCATACAGAAGAAGAGTCTTCAATTTTCTATAAACTTGATTTTACAAAAACAGTTGGGGGGAAGGAATGGTTGCGTCGGTTTTTTTCAGAGCCCCACGCCGACCTAAAACGCATCCACGGTACCCAAAGCATAATTAAAACCCTATTACTTCGTTTGCACGACTGGCCACCGGAAATTACTAACGGCACCATCATTATGATGGATAAATTCCTGGATTACAACCTGGATCCTATTCCCCAAAACCAAAACGCGTTTAATAGCTTTTCGTATAAAATTTTGCATGGCGCGGACTACTCGATGTTGAAATATTCAGTAAAACATTTTGGTGATTTTTTTCGCGGGCTTAAAAAGCTGCTCGCCATTTTTGTTGATGCCGAACTCCCTCCAAACTTTCATTTTCACATAGACCGTATCCTGAAAATAATTCAGCAAGAACCGTTGCGCAACCTGGCGGGAAGCCACCCTAAGGAAGAATTGAGCATTCAGCAAAACCTTTACTACGCGTATCATTTCAGGGTACATCATAAGGCAGATTTATTAGAACTGATTGATATTTTCAGCCGCCTCGAAGCCTGGTATTCAATGGCAATGGCGGTAAAAACCTATGACCTGCACTTCCCGAAATTTGTTGAGCAGGATGAACCCTACTTTAATGCAGAAGGCTTGTACCATGTGCTGCTGCAAAAGCCGGTGGCATATGACCTGGTTTTACAGCCCAACGAAAATTTTTTGTTTCTGACCGGCGCTAACATGGCCGGAAAAAGCACCATGATAAAAGCTGTTGGCTCCGCTGTTTTTTTAGCTCATATCGGTATGGGTGTACCGGCACGTAGTATGCAACTTAGTTTGTTTGATGGTCTGCTTTCCAACATCAATGTATCGGATAATATTACCAAGGGCGAAAGCTACTTTTTTAATGAAGTGCAGCGGATTAAAAACACCATCTATAAAATAAACGACGGTAAAAAATGGCTGGTGCTGATTGATGAATTATTTAAGGGAACCAATGTGCAGGATGCCATGAAATGTTCGTCAACGGTAATTAAGGGGTTGATGAAAATTAAAAACTCGCTCTTCATTTTATCAACCCATTTATACGAGATTGGTGAAGAGTTGAAACCCTACCCCAACATTTCATTTAAATATTTTGAAACAACTGTTACCGATGACCAACTGGCATTTAGTTACCAGTTAAAAGAAGGCATTAGTAATGACAGGATTGGCTATGTGATTTTAAGAAGGGAGAAGGTGGTGGAGATGCTGGAGAGGCTATAACACGAATTTTAGAACCCGGATTACACGAATTGAGTTTCTAACAATTTCAACTATGAGAAAGTGGCTTTTAAATGTCTTCGTCTTTACCGCTTCCGTTTGCAAAGCCCAGGATATTGACGTGTTGCATTACACATTTGCACTGGGATTAAACGATCGTACTGATACAATCAGCGGTTTGGCCTCAATACAGTTCACCCATCTTACAAATAACCGGAAGATAACTTTTGATTTGACTGCTGTAAACTATGAAGGCAAGGGAATGAAAGTTCAACAAGCGTGCCTCCGCTTTAAGGACACAGGGCCACTCCCTATCATGCAGAAAACGCAAACATTGGAAATCGAATTTCCTCTTGCAAAAGCAGGCGACACCCAAACGGTACAAATTTTCTACAAGGGTGTTCCTGACGATGGCCTGATTATCTCGAAAAACAAGTTTGGCGACAGAACATTTTTTGCCGACAACTGGCCGAACCGTGCCCACCATTGGATACCCTGCATTGATAAGCCGGATGATAAAGCTTCATTTGAATTTGAGATTTCCGCGCCTTCCTATTAT
>DASQMG010000318.1:0-6901 GCA_035645595.1 Flavisolibacter sp.
CAACCAGTTGTTCATCACGGCATCGGAAGCCATCTATGTAGTAGAGATGAAAGTTAAGGGAGCCAGGTAAAACGTTGTAACCCGATAAGAACTTATTGCTTTCATCTGCTTAAGAAAACAACCGGCTATTAATTTCTATTGTTATTTCTCACTCGCAGTTCTGCGCCATTTTAGCTACTTGCGCTGTATCGGATAATTTAGAAATGAGGGTACTGTCCATGGCATATTTTGTTTCTACCTGTGCCAAGATGCACTTGCAGTAAACATATGCCTTTTCTTCCCCAAAGCGGGCCTTCGCCTTGTCAACGCAACCGTTTATGAATTCGAGCTCATCTTCCTGCGTCCAGCTTTGTGCAGTAGCGGCAGGTGTATTGTTTTGATTACTGTCTTTGCCAGGGCTTGTAGTTGTTGCCTCGTTGTTACAGGCCGTAAAAAACAGGAATGCTACCAATAGTAGTACCCTGTTTACTGAAAGTTGTTTAGGGAGGTAAGAATAAATCATGGTAAAAGTATTACCGTACCGATGCAATTTGAATACCATAGAGGACAACTATAAAAAGCAGTGGCGATGATGCTGCATCCAAAGGTTTTCTTAAGCTCTGCAACCTTTACTGGTACATCCTTTGAAGTAGTCAAAATGGAACAAAGCACAAATTTTATGGAACAAAGCGAGGACAACAAGGTCATACCCATGACATCGGTAAGTAGCGGTAAATTACGCGAAGCGGCACCGTATGTACATTATTACACCAACCAGATCGTAAACCTTGCATTTATTGGAAAGCCCGATGGGACTTGGGTACTGATAGATGCCGGTATGCCTAAATCGGCAAAGGAAATTATTGATGTAGCAGAAGAAACATTTGGCATTCGCCAGCCACCAGAGGCTATCATTCTTACCCACGGTCATTTTGATCATGTAGGCTCTATTGTAGATCTGATCCTGGAGTGGAATGTTCCCGTGTATGCGCATATTATGGAGCATCCTTTTCTTACTGGTGCCATGGCTTATCCCGAACCGGATACATCGGTGGAAGGCGGGATGCTGGCCAAGATATCATCGCTCTATCCCAATGAACCTATTGACATACATGAAGTGTTACAGGCGTTGCCGCCTGATGGCAGCGTTCCCCATTTACCGGGTTGGCAATGGATACATGTGCCCGGCCATTCTCCCGGGCAGGTGGCCCTTTTCAGGGAAGAGGACCGTCTGCTGATCTCGGCGGATGCGTTTATTACCGTAAAACAAGACTCGATGTACAAGGTGCTGCTGCAAAAAAAGGAAGTATGCGGCCCACCGGTTTATTTAACCACCGATTGGGAGGCAGCGTATGAGTCGGTGCAGCGGTTGGCCGCCTTAAATCCGCAAACCGTAATCCCCGGCCATGGGACCGCCATTAGCGGCGATGAATTAAGAGAAGGGTTATCTGCGTTAATAAAAAATTGGAACGAGGTAGCTGTGCCGGATCATGGAAAATGGGTGAAGTAAGGGATAACTGACAAGCAGATAAATTGTGGGTTAATGGTTTGCAATTGGTAATGAAAGTGCAAACTTCAACTTGTAAACTGCAGGTTATTGGCTGCTGGCATCGTTTTGGTTACCCCTACTCCCGCAATCTATTTTGAAAGCATTTAAAACTTTATTAATGAAAAAAATTTTTGGTATAGCTGTATTAGCTGCGTTCATAGGAATAGCATCTCCCTCCAGTGCGCAGGATACAACAAAGAGTACTATAGGTAAAGTTGGTCATGGCATAAAGAAGGGAACTAAAAAAGCGTGGAAGGGGACCAAGAAAGGTGCTAAGGCGGTAGGCAACGAAACGGCCGAATTAGCAACTAAGGGGAAAGGAGAGATAACCGATAAAACATCGAATGAGTGGGTAGGTTCAAATGGCCAGAAGATTTATGTAGATGATGGGAATAAGTATTATTGGGTCTCTGAAAAAGGCAAAAAAATCTTTGTTACTGAAAAAGAGATGAAGCCAAAGCAATAATGTAACGGCAAGCGTCGGTTGTGATAAACAGGCAATAGATAAAAGTTCACATTCACTGGAAATACTTTCTTAAACCATTAAAATACCTTTTATGGCAAAAGACACAAATACTGACCAGGGTCAACCCTCAGGGACAAACAAGCCAATGGATGGCACCGGAATTCCTACAAAAATTAATGATGACAATATGCCTGACGATCAGCGGATGACAGAGGATTATACAACTGATGATAATGAAATCGCTGATGGAGTACGTACCCTGCATCCAAACCGAAACGAGGGCAAGGATAACGCCACTAATATTGGCGGTTACAGAGGCTAAGAATAAATTACCGCATTAAATGAAACCCGGCTACGTCCGGGTTTTTCTTTTATATACCACCTAATGTTACAATAGCTTTCTCTCACAGAGATTTATTCAGGTTGTGTTATGCTAAATAATCTGCTTCAAAACAACTACAGTTTGCTTTCTCCGCGGTATATTCAATTCCCTGTTATGCCCATCATCATTCTTATTGCAAGCCTTGGCCTTTTGTTGCTGCTGATAACGGTGGCAAAGCTCAATACTTTTATTGCGCTGATAGCAGCAGCCATTTTTGTAGGCATTTGCAATGGTATGAATTTACAAAAGCTGGCTACTGCACTTACTGCGGGTATCGGCAGCACACTAGGTTCGGTAGTGCTTGTGTTAGGTTTTGGCGTTATGCTTGGCAGCCTGCTTACAGAAACAGGTGCTACACAAAAGATCAGTGAGCAACTGATCTATTTTTTTGGTTCGCAAAGGGCTAAACTTGCCGTGCTTCTTACAGCCTTTGTTGTAGGTATTGCCCTGTTTTATAATGCAGGTTTTGTAGTGCTTGTTCCGCTTGTGTTTTCCCTGGCTGCCCAAACAGGGCAGCCACTCGTTTACCTTGCTATCGCTATGTGCAGCGCTCTTTCTGTTACCCATGGTTTTTTACCGCCGCATCCCGGCCCCACTGCTGTGGCAACTATGTTTAAGGCAGATGTAGGAAAAACATTGATCTATGGTTTAATTGTAGCTGTTCCGGCTTTACTGGCAGCGGGTATAGTATTTCCCGAGTGGGTAAAAAAAATAAAAGCAGCGCCGCCCCCGGGCCTCTTTAACCTGGAAGTGTACAAGCAGCAGGACCTCCCTTCGTTTTCTACCAGTTTATTAACCGCGCTGCTACCAGTTTTATTAATGGCGGCCGCAACCGGAAGCGAATTATTACTGCCGGCAGAAAACCATTTTTACCAGCTTTTAAAATTTATGGGCGACCCGGGTATTGCCATGTTGATAGCTGTTTTATTTGCTGTTGTTGTTTTAGGTGCAGCCCGTGGCAAAAGCATTAAAACATTAATGGATCGTTCGGCCATATCATTACAGGCAGTAACTCCTATTTTTTTAATTATAGCGGCGGGTGGTGCCTTTAAGCAGGTATTGTTAGATAGTGGTACCGGCACTGTTATTACAGCTTTTTTTCAGGAGTCTTCCTTATCGCCCCTGCTCTTAGGTTGGCTGGTAGCCACTGCTATCAGGATAGCCATTGGCTCGGCCACTGTTGCCGCACTTACAGCAGCCGCTATTGTACAGCCATTGATAGCAACAGGTACTGTACAACCGGAACTTATGGTGCTTTCCATTGGTGCAGGAAGCCTGATGTGTTCGCATGTAAATGATTCGGGCTTTTGGATGTTTAAAGAGTATTTCGGATTAAGCCTTGCCGATACCTTCCGGTCATGGACTGTTATGGAAACCATTGTAGGAATCGCCGGCCTGTTGGGTGTACTCTTGTTGCGGGCTGTTTTATGATCCATGTCTATACTAATTCTCAACTTATCGTATGTCGTATTATCTGGGTGTTGACATAGGAACTACTACGGCAAAAGCGGTTGCCTTCTCCAAAAATGGAATGATACTTTACCAGGTTGCTGCGGGTTATGGTATGCTGCATCCGGCGCCCGGCCGCAGTGAGCAGAACCCCGATGAAATTTTTGATGCCGTCATTCATACAATTACTAATGTACTGCAAACCCTTGCAGGCAAGCCTTTGTTTATTGCCTTCAGCGCTGCTATGCATAGTATAATAGCAGTGAATGATAAAGGCAATCCGCTGACTCCCTGTATCATTTGGGCCGATAACCGCGCAGCCGCAATGGCCGATAGCTTGCGCAACAGTGAACAAGGGTACCGGTTTTACACCGCTACAGGTGTCCCCCTTCATGCAATGTCGCCATTATGCAAATTGCTTTGGTTTAAAGAAGCTGAACCAGCTGTCTTTACCACCGCTTTTAAATTCATCGGCATAAAAGAATATGTTTTTTACCGCCTGTGTGGTCAATTTATAGTTGACACATCAATAGCCTCGGCTACAGGACTACTAAATCTTAGTACATTGTCGTGGGACGAGGAAATATTAGCTTATGCGTGTATTGAACCCAACCGTTTGTCGACGCTTGTTTCTGTAAAGCATATTTGTTATTGCGACAACAGCCAGCCGGGTTTGTCTATACTAAACGATATACCTTTTGTTATTGGCGCCAGCGATGGAACTCTTGCTACATTAGGAAGTGCCGCCCATGATAAGGAAGCATTGAGTGTAACCATCGGCACCAGCGGTGCAGTACGCCGTTTGGTAACAGCACCGCAAACCGACAGTGCCATGCGCAGTTTTTGTTATCATTTGAAAGATACCGATTATGTAATTGGCGGTGCCACTAACAATGGTGCGATAGTGCTGCAATGGTTGAAAGAAAGCCTATTACAAACCGATGATGATTTTGAAGCACTTTTTTTGCAGGCCGCCACTATAGTACCCGGAAGTAATGGCCTGCTGTTGCTCCCCTACCTTTTTGGCGAAAGAGCACCGCTTTGGAATACCAATGCCAAAGGAGTCTGGTTTGGGTTCGACATCCATCATACAAAGGCGCATTTTATCAGGGCCTGTATGGAGGGTGTGATGTATAGTTTGTACAGCATTGCAAGAATAGTGACCCACGAAGACACTTCCCAGCAGGTTTATGTTTCCGGTGGTTTTACAAAAAGCAATTTATGGTTGCAGATAGCTGCCGATGTATTTAGCCGTGATGTGGTGGTATCAGGTGATGGGGAAAGTGCGGCCTTTGGCGCCGTATTAGTTGGCGCTGAGGCCGTTGGTTTAAAAACCAATTTTGAAAGAACAGTCGTTTCGGTACATCAGCCTATTCCAGGTCATCATGAAATCTATCAAAACTGTTTTAGTCGTTTTGAACGGTTGTATGGGCTATTGAAAGAGGAGATGAATGGTGACAGTCTGCAGGAATAGGATTACGTTTTTTGTTGCCGGCGTTCTGCCAATTATTCATTTGATGATTGAATCTTATGAAGATTCCCGCCCAAAGGTAGCCATCGTTTTACAGATACAAAACAGTGCTGTAAGCAGCTTGTTTCTTCCCTACGGCTCCCACACTCCTTCTTCAATAATCTCTACAAGATGTGCATCAGGATCGTGAAAATAAAAAGAGCGCAGGCCGTTCTTCCAGCAATGCTGGTGCAAAACAGGGATGGCAGCGGCTTGTATTTTTTGTAGCGAAGCTTCATATTCATCAGCAGCAACTTCAAATGCAAAATGGATGCTGCCTCTTGCTCCATGAGGTGGAAGTATAAGTTCTTTTTCAGTTATTTCCGCAATAAAACAGAGCAACACCGATTGGCCAGCACGAAAAAAAATGTGGCGTCCCTCTACAAATGAAATAACCGGGAGGCCAAGTTTACCAGTATAAAATTCTTTAGCTTTTTCGAGGTTGCTTATGTAAAGACAGGTTTCTTTTATCCTTGAAATATTCATCATTGCTGGTTTGAGTATAACAACAATTATTTACAGCCATCAACATAAAATCACTTACAGGAACAGCAGTAGATGTTTGCCCCGATGGAAACAACGATGACTCAATAGCTTATAAAACTGTTTCTTTCTGTTTTTAGTTACTACCTAACAACTCAATGCGCTGTGTTCCCTCATAATCGATAGGCACATTGACAAAAAACCCACCACGGCCTGCTTTGGCTGAGCCGGTAATTTTGATTTTTACATTGGGATTCAACAAAATCTTTGCGGTGTTGCTTAAAATATCTTTGGCTGATGCCTGCAGACGCAATGGGATGTAAGAGGTATCCCGTGCCGGTAATACAATGAGTGAATCGAGCGTTGAGTGCCCTAAAAAAGAATTGTTAAGGTAAAAATCCAAGGTGGCCGACTTCAGGTGCAGGGGATACCGGTTGGGGTTATACAATTTTACTTCAGTGACTAAAACGTTGCTTGTAAATCCTATCTTCTCCATCCGGAAGTTTTGATAGCCCAGGTACTTTGGACTAACCGGCTTGCTGCAACTGACCAGCACGTAAAAAACCAGGAGTGCTGCAAAACATAATTTTAATGGCTTCATACACTTTATTGGGGTGAAGATAGCTAAGGCATAATGCATACCAATTGATTAAAGAGACCACCAACCTTTTTTGAACCTTTAAAACTGACTATCGACCCCGCTAAAATTGCCTTTTACTGTATGCCTACCCTTTGTATTTGTTATTGCTTAGTATTTCAGGGTAGTTTCCCTTATTCCTTTAACTTTTCTGCCGCTGATGCGCCTGTTCATCGAATGGCAAAAAACAAATTCAAAAATGTTTCTATTTTGCCCGAACGGCGTGAAATGCTAATAGAACTATGATTAGTCCTTACCTCTCCCATACAGCAACACCCTTTTGTTTACACTTTCTAGTTCCAAAAAGCACTGCGGGCTATGCGTAGGTTTGTAACTAAAAACGGAAGAATAGTGGCAAGTGTTGCCGGCTTTGCGCTGATACTGATTGCGCTGTTGTGGGTAAGGCTTTACGGCCAGTTAAAAGAAGATCGTGCTGAAACTATTTC
>DASQMG010000319.1:0-2123 GCA_035645595.1 Flavisolibacter sp.
TTACAGAACCTTGAAAAGTGCGACGCAACAGGCGATGCTATGAAATACCACAGCGGGTAACATAAATCTGCCTTACTCCATAATCAAATCCTTATTTTAGGCAAAACATTCCTGCTTGACGCTTAAACTAACTAAACAACTGCAAGCAATTATTTGTGTTGTAATTGCAGGCGCCTTTTTTTTCGTTAACCCATTGGGTGTAAAGCCTGAGGCCGCCACAGTGATTGCTTTTGCCGTGCTGATGATCTTACTCTGGGTTACAGAAGCGGTGCCAATGCCAGTTGTTGCCTTGTTGCCTTTAGTGCTGTTCCCGCTTTTTAAAATCAATAGTATTGAGGCTACGGCTGCGGGTTACGCCAACCCTGTTATCTTTCTTTTTATGGGTGGCTTTATGTTAGGACTCGCTATTGAAAAATGTAACCTGCACCGGCGCATAGCCTTAAACATTGTTCGCCTTACGGGCACCAGTGGCAACCGTATTATTCTGGGCTTTATTATCTCTACCGGCTTAATCAGCATGTGGCTTAGCAACACCGCTACTACTATGATGATGTTCCCCATTGCCCTTTCAGTAGTAAAGGTTATTGAAAGCAATCATTTGCAAAAAGAAGGGGTGAAAAATTTTGCGCTTTCTATTATGATCGCCATTGCGCTGGCTTCTAATTTTGGCGGCATCGCTACATTAATAGGCACACCGCCCAATGTAGCGTATGCAGCCTTTATCAATAAAAAATATAATTACAGCATTGCTTTTATTGACTGGATGCTTCTGTGTATGCCACTGACCATACTCCTCCTGTTCTCCTTATACATCGTGTTGGTAAAATGGCTGTATCCTAACCGCATGAGAAGCGATGAAAGCACAACCGCTATTATCCGGAATGAGGTAATCGGCTTGGGAGCTTATTCTAAAGCTGAAAAGCGGGTACTGATTATTTTTTGCTGCACTGCTTTTTTATGGATGACAAAAGACCTACTCAATCAATATATTCCGCTAAAGCTGGATGACAATATGATTGCGTTGATGGGTGCCATTACCTTATTCATTATTCCGAATGGTAAAAATGGCGATGCCTTGCTGGAGTGGAGCGACACAAAGAATATGGCCTGGGGCATACTGCTGCTTTTTGGCGGAGGCATTGCGCTGGCAGGCGCATTGGAAAAAGCGGGACTGATGCAGCAATTAGGGCTTTGGTTTGCCGGCTTTGCAAGTAATACACTTCTGTTAATTTTTATGGTGACGGTTATCTCGCTTTTCATTTCCGAAGTAATGAGCAATGTAGCACAGGTAATTGTATTTGCGCCGGTAGTAAGTGCACTGGCAGAAGCAGCTCATATTCATCCTCTGCAACTGGGTATTCCTATGACGCTTGCTGCTTCCTGTGCCAGCATGTTGCCGATGGGTACACCACCAAATGCTATTGCTTTTTCAAGCGGCTATATCAGGTTGAAGGATATGACAAGAGTGGGATTTGCGATGAATATCATCTCGGTAATTTTAATTACACTTTTTTGCTGGTTGCTGTTACCGTTGGTGATCCCCCTGTCCCCCTAAAGGGGAGACTTAGGTTGATGGTTGTCTACTCGTTTTGCTGGTTCCCTTAGTACAACTTTATGATATGTAAAAAAAGGGCATGTTTGCAGGTGGTAACCATCTGATGTTTAAAATGGCGGGTATTTTACGCAAGCAGTCAACGCATACAGAGGAAATTTTATGGACCTACTTATCTAAAAAGCCATTAGGTTATAAATCCAGAAGGCAACATGTATATGCTGTTTATGTACTTGATTTTTTTGTCATTCCCTACAACTTATAATTGAAGTGGATGGTCCTATTTATGATCTGGAAGAAGTACAGAAGAATGATCTGAGACGACAAGAAGAATTAGAAAACTGTGGACTAAAGTTTCTTCGGTTTACCAACGATGGAGTAAAACATCAGCTTCGTGATGTGCAACAAAAGATTGAAGCCTTTATCCTTAAGAACAAGCAACCGAATAGGAAAGAAACATCAACCTAAGTATCCCCTTTAGGGGGACAGGGGGATTAAAACTTAGGGCAATTCACCTTCTTTGCAAACGGGTCGTTTGGCTTTTTAATGTAGATAAGAGAAAACTCAGCAC
>DASQMG010000320.1:0-5975 GCA_035645595.1 Flavisolibacter sp.
CTTATCCTTTACTTCATTTAATGTTCCACCTAAATAATCTTCCATTATTTTACGACTATCTAGCACCAAAGGATTAGTTGGATTCTGGTAGCCCCACACCATATCGGTAGGGCCATAAAAGCAAATAGCGGCTTTCAAACCGGGATCATTTAGATTGTAAGCTGCGGATAGTGCAATTTGCCCACCGGCACTACGGCCAAGCAGTACGAAATTATTAGTGTCAATGGAAAAGGTTGTAGCATTTTGCCGCAAAAAGTTAAGCGCAGTTCTTACATCTTCGGTAGTGCCAGGGTAGAGGGTTTTTGGGGCAAGCCTGTAGTTGATCGCCGCTATATGGTAACCAGATTTAGCCAACTCACTGTTCAACTCCGGTAACTGCTTATTGTCGCCACCTGCCCACGAACCTCCATGAATAATAATTATGCAGGGTTTTTTTCCAGTTTTGGTGCTGGAGTAAAAGTCGAGGGTAAGGGCATGAACTGAATCGTAAGGATAAGTTTTATATCCAACTTTTTTTGCGTTGATGCCTGTTATCATTTGCAATGGGTTAAAGGCAGAAGTAGAATTCGAAAGTGCTCCTTTAAATACTGCACTAAAATCATCATCTAATTTCCGAGAGATGCGAGCCGCCTGAAAAATTGGTAACGCATACAATAAATGCGCTGTTATTCCTACTGTATATGTCGCCGTCGTATACTGGCCGCCTCCGAACTTCCAAAGCAGTAACAGGCAGGTCAGTACAAAAAAGATCCAGCAAAATTCTGTCACCAATATAGATACGTACCATAAAAAATTTGTAGGAGCGCGAAAAATAGTCAGCAGCGATGATGAAAAAATAATGATTAGTAATACCAGTCGTATCATTCGAATTAATTCAATTGGTAAGATAAATTTCCTGCGAAATAAAACATGGTTTTGTTAGCACAATGGATCTCAGAAAAGATATTTCTGGATTAAAAATCATCCTAATCAAGAACATTTACAATTTCATTGTTCTGACCGGTTACAGGCGTTATGAAAACGTTTTTCGTCTGTAACTTTCGTGCGTAAAAATCCCATTTGATTATTCGTTAATTTACTTGTGACAGTGTAAAAACCATATACACAAAAAAGGGCAATCTTGCCATTGTTTGCATTACGCAAACAGAGTATTTTTGTTTCAGAAGTTGATTGATTGCGTATCAATCCATCCAATATCCAAACCCTTAGAACGCTGATAAATTCAATATCGGTCGACTTCTTTCTTTTTAATTCCGATTCCCATCGTCCCGTTTTATAATCCTTAGATCCAACAAATCGTTATTCCTATTTAAAACCGCAGGACGTGCAGTCGTGACCCCTTAACTCACCACATCGAAAAAAACGTCTTCACAGCAACTTCCCTTGCCACTAGTGGGGGAAGTTTTTGTTTTGCCAGGTATGCATTCTAAATGAATACCTTTGATAATTTACAAATTGAAACCGCGATATGGGTGATGTAGATGTAATCAGTGATATATTATCCGCAGCTATGCGAGCTTATCCAAATTCAGATTTTGTACAAAGCCTCTCTCACCAGTACCTGGTGCGGGGTAGTTTAAGTAAAAGGCAATTAGAAGGCTTGTATAAAAAAGCAGAAGGAATAAAAGAGCTTCCCCATAACAAACTGGCTACTTTGGAAGCGGTTATTTTAAAGCGTCCAAAAAAGTACAAATCCACTTTGCCGCCTACAGAACCCTTGTACAAGAAAGATGAAACCGTTGGTAAATTGATTGAGGATATACTTTTAATATACCCGCAGCACAAGCGGGTGGTATATTTTTTATCCAAGTATAAAAGTAATGAGCCTTTTTCTGTCATTGAACGCGCAGAATTGGATAAGTTTCATAAGCTGCTTATCAAATAAGCATTTTTTTATTTTAAAGGTTAGGTTACGCAGTATCTGTAGTCTCCATCTACACCTCCCATATTAATAATGCATTGAATTTATTGTCTGTCATAGTAGTTTTAATTTGTGGCGCTGTAGCGGCCGTTGTACTAAAAAAGCTGACTATTGCCGGTGCAGTAACCGGAACCCTGCTCGGCTGCCTGATTTGGTTGGGAGTTGGCTGGGTAGGTATCTTCTTTATGAGCGCCTTTTTTCTATTGGGAACAACAGCCACTTCCTGGGGTAGAAGAGAGAAAGAAAAGCTGGGTGTCGCTCAGGAGGCCAAAGGAAAAAGAAATGCAGGACAGGTGCTGGCCAATGGTGGTGCCGGTGGCTTGCTTGGTTTGATAGCCTATACTTTCCCGCAGCAGGTCGAACTAATCACATTAATGATAGCCGCCGCATTTTCTTCTGCTACTGCAGATACCTTATCTTCTGAATTAGGGACGATTTATGGCAAGCAGTTTTATAATATCCTGAATTTTAAAAAAGGTAGAAGGGGAAGGGATGGTGTGATAAGTACAGAAGGACTCCTTTTTGGGATGGCAGGAAGTGCATTTGTAGCAATAATTTATGCGGCCGCCTTTGGCTGGGACCGGTTTTTCTTTTGGATTATTTTAGCAGGCACCATAGGAAACATTACTGACTCCTATTTGGGCGCCACCGTGGAGCGAAAAGGCATAATACGAAATGATGTCGTCAACTTTTTAAATACAGCAGTTGCCGCCTTATTTATACTTCTTATAATTTAAAATCCCTAGGCCGGGCTATTAATTAAAACATATAAAGCAAGAATAAGAAAAGCAAAGAAAAAGATTGAAAGTGCTATGGTGCGAAAGGAAGGGAGAAGCCTGGCAGGGGTACGTTTTTTGGAAATGGTATTCATTAAAATTGATTTTTCTGGATTTGGAGCTTCAAAATAATACATAAAAGTTCTAACGCAAATTATCTCCCCATTTAAATTTTTCTTCCAGCAAATATCTTGAAGCAACAAGTAGTTTCATTTACGATGATCGCCAAAGTAATGTCTTACGAATACAAGAAAGCTTCCACGTCTATTCATTTACCTTCGCCACTTTTCTATTTGCTATGCGTAAAGAAGCTGTTAGTACAATGCGGTTAGCTGCGCCCATCATCATTGGCGAGCTGGCGCAAATGGCACTGCACATTATTGATACCGCCATGGTGGGCGCCGTTAGTTATAAACAACTTGCTGCCGCTGCGCTTGTAATGAATGCAATGAATATTCCATTTGTACTGGGAATAGGCATGACTATCTCAGTTTCGCAAATGGTATCGCTCGCCCATGGTAAAAAGGATAACAGGGCAGTATCACACTACCTGTTTAATGGGTTTAGTCTCTGCGCGGCAACGGCGGTTATTATTTCTCTTTTTCTTGTTTTGGGCCGCAATTTTTTAAAGCATTTAGGACAGGATCCTGAAGTGGTGGCCTTTGCCTTACCGTTTATGCAACTTATGGGCTTTTCCATAATACCTATGTTGTTATTTATGACGCTAAAGCAGTTTGCCGATGGCCTTGAGTATACCCGCACAGCTATGATTCTTTCGGTAGCTTCTATGCCAATCAATATATTTCTAAACTGGCTTCTCATTTATGGTAACTGGGGCTTACCAAGATTAGAATTAGTTGGCGCCGGCTGGGCAACATTTATTACCAGAACCATTATCTTTTTAGCTCTCCTGGTAGTTATTCTAAGGCACAAAACTTTCAGAACCTACATTGCGTGTCGTAAAGAAGAATGGAAGCTTCGCAAAAAAACATGGCAGGAGTTATTGGGTATCGGAATACCTAGCAGTTTACAGGTTGGTATGGAGGCGGGCGCTTTTGCCGTATCCGGGATTATTATCGGTACCATCAGCGCAGTAGCGCAGGCAGCCCATCAGATCGCGTTGAGTTGTGCAGCATTTACTTTTATGGTTTCTATGGGTTTAGCACAAGCTTGCTCTATAAGGGTGAGCAATGCTTTTGGCAGAACAGACTGGCGTAGGATCTCCCTTATTGGAAAGAGCACGTTGTTTACCGCTTCTGCCTATGGATTGTTGTGCGCCCTACTGTTTGTTTTACTTCGCTTTGAAGTACCGGGCGCTTTTACAAAAAATACTGATGTACAAATATTAGCTGCCACCTTATTGCTTTTCGCCGGGCTTTTCCAAATCTCCGATAGCACCCAGGCGATAGGTGCGGGATTGCTTCGCGGAATCAAAGACGTGAAAACGCCAACTGTTTTAATTGGCATTGCTTATTGGGTTATTGGTATTCCAATTGGTTATGCTCTCACCTTTGCTGCGGGCATGGGGCCTTCGGGCATGTGGATGGGATTAATACTGGGGCTTTCGTTCGCCTCCCTGTTTTTGTTTAGAAGGTTTATGAAAATGGTGAAAAGGGAAAGCCGGTAACTTTTAATTATCATTCGTATTAAACTCTTATTTGGGGTTGCTTATTTATTATTTCAAAATTTTTCCGAGTCCATGTAGCGGCGGCTTTATAATCAGACGAGCATTATTATACCTGCATAAAAAAAGCCCCATAAGGGGCTTCAGATTTTTTGTTAAAGGGTTTACCACTTCTTTTTGTAGCCACCTCCGCCACCGCCTGAGTTGTTATCGCGGTAGCCACCACCTCCACCGCCGCCTCTTGCAGGACGGTCTTCTTTTGGCTTAGCTTCCATTACTTTAATGGTTCTGCCTTCTACCGATGCATCATTCAGTTCTGCGATTGCTTTCTGCGCTGCAGCATCATCAGGCATTTCTACAAAACCGAAGCCTCTTGAGCGTCCGCTTTCCCTGTCGTTGATAATTTTAGCTGAAGTTACTTCTCCATAAGGAGTGAAAAATTCTTTTAGGTCTTCATCCTGGACGTTGAAGCCTAAGTTAGAAACATAAATGTTCATAAAAACTGATTAAAGGATAAAAAATGCTTGAGTAGGCAACCAGTAAGGGACTAACTAAAAATGCAGCGAAAAGAAGCAGATACTAATTAACGATTACTAATGCGAGGCTCAAATATCAATTTAAAGATAAGAGAATTTGAAATAATAAAACGGAACGATGTGGTAATAAAAAGGCAGGAGAACCTTATTCACCCAAGCTCGGCCTCTTCTTTGATACGGCAACAATACCTTACCTGCTGTACATTTATCTAAAATTCAGAAACCTTATTACAGATGTTTACCTACAAAGCTTTACTGTACTTCGCGGGGTTTGTACTATGTAGTATGTTTTTTGTGTCTGTTCCTTCCTGCCAACGAAAGCCTGCCTCATCAGCGAAAAATAAGCCCTTGTTCAATAACATACCAACAGTTGTAAATGTTATCCCCCTTATTGCTGAAGCTTCTGGCATTGCCGACAGTAGAAAAATTGCTGGCAGTTTATGGGTGCAGGAAGATAGCGGCAACCCACCACTGCTTACGCTGTTGAGCTATAGTGGCACCGTACAAAAAACAGTATACATTAAAGGAGCTGTTAACCGGGACTGGGAAGACATGGCTAGGGCAGGTTCAAATATCTACATAGGCGATATAGGGGATAACAACGCCATTTACAACGATTATACTTTTTATAAGTTTCCGGAACCTGATTTATCCATTGACACGGTGAGTGGTTTTGAGACCATTCGCTTTCGGTACCCCGATGGCGCCCACGATGCGGAAGCATTTTTAGTGGAGCCCTTAACAGGAGATATTTACATAATTACAAAGCGGGATGTACCTTCCCGGATTTATAAACTTAGTGCACCCTTTACTTCTTCCGTAATGTATATGGCAACGGCAGCGGGCCACTTAGGCTATTCGGGAGTAGTAAGCGCAGCGCTTTCCCCTGATGCGAAAGAGATCGTTGTCAAAACTTACTTATCGCTCAGTTATTATAAACTAGATGGGTCTGAAAAGATAGAAACTGCTTTGCAGAAAAACCCGGTAGCCCTGCCATACCTCGCAGAGCCACAAGGGGAGGCCATTACCTTTCGTAACGATAATAGTGGATACTTTACGCTGAGCGAGAAAGGTTTTGGCGCTGATGCAAAACTTTATTTTTATAAGCGTAATTAAGA
>DASQMG010000321.1:0-1581 GCA_035645595.1 Flavisolibacter sp.
TACACCCTAACAAGCAAAGTAAGGAGTTCTTTATCGGCCTTGTTTTTCATGCACCGGGGTTAGTAACGCAGTGTGCCAGAGAATAAAATGGTAACCATGCATTTGCAGGAAAAATAGTGCCAGCCTATGTTTTAGCTATAACTTTATAAATGAGTGGCTGGCTGTACCAGCACTATTCTCAACACGTAAGTAGTAAGTGGACGCAGGGAGGGCCTGTATATCTATTTTTATTACTGTGATACCTTTGTCAACATGGCTCCACTGGTTCTTTACAACTTTACCTGCAGCATTAATTAACGTGAATCTAATTGTTTCTTTGTACGATGAATTATACGATACATACAACTCGCCTGATGATGGCACCGGGTACAGGTGTGTAACCCTGTTCTGCTGTTTAAGTTCAATTGTTTTTATTTCGGAGTAAGCGCTGCTTCCATTTTTATCCCATTGCATTAGCCGGTAATAGAGCAAAGTGGTAAATGGTAACGACCTATCAATGTATCTGAATGTAGATCCGCTGGTTGTCTCTTTTCCGATCGGCGCAAAATCTCTTCCGTTCAGCGAACGCTCTATTTCAAAGTAATCATGTGCGCCATTTAGTAAGGCCGCCCAGTTCAACTCTACGCCGTCCTTCTTTTCATTTACCGTAAATGCCGTGAAGCGTACAGGCAAAACCACTGCGCCCAGGTTTTCCTTGCGGGCTATAACCAGCGTGGTAGCGGTATTAAAAACCACGTCGTTTCCTGCTGCATCTGTTTGTGCTGCTGCATTGGCACCTGCAGGATGCTGGATAGACAAAAACAAATATTTATAATCAGGCGAAAAAGTAATCCCTGTAGGCTCGCTACCGGCAGGCGTAGTAGCAAACAGCCGCACATTTGGCGAAGCAGCCGTATGGTTGGCACCTACAACCCAAATGTGACTCCGGTCGCCATCCTGCAACACCCACAGGTTTCCTTCGCCGTCAAAAGCGATATTATCAGGGCCTGTGCCCCAGGGTTCAGGAACAAAAGGTCCCGCGCCATCCACATCAAAATTAGCCGGCGCTAAAAAAACCTCTAAGCCATCTACAGTAGCACCTAAATCTCTAAAACGATAAATATTACCGGAGGTAGTAGAAGGGAAATAAACTTTACCATCAGGCCCAAACTCTATACCCTCTACCCTATTAAAATTATACGCTCCCGCATTGGTGCCCAGTGTAGCCGTGTTATTACGGTCTGCCACCGTTGTATTGGCCACTACCTGCCAGGTGCCTGTACCTAATGCGGCCGTTGTTTGTAATACATACAAAGTCCCCGAAGAAAAATTGTTAGCCACAGTGGGTACAAACTTGTACACATAACCCGTGATAGCGTTATCTGCACTCCAATAAGCAACGGAGCCATCTGGCTTTATTACAATGTCCTCGTGTTTCTCCCGCCCAAGCGCCCAAAGTTTATCGACTCCTCCGGAGGCATCCTGGTTAATAACCGTTCTTGTAGCCGGATCAATTTCAATAATCCATCCATCATCATTATACCCATCGCCATTACCGTCGCCCGATAACGTTGTTTCCTCGCAAACCATTATATGATTATT
>DASQMG010000322.1:0-66917 GCA_035645595.1 Flavisolibacter sp.
GTAGAACATTTGCAAAACAGCACCAACAATATTTACATCCGATGGGCGGTTATGCGCTGCAAGAAAAGCAGTCCTCGATGTGTTAGCCGCATCAACTGCTTTTTTTATATCTGCTGATGAAACACCGGTTTTAGTAAGGGCGGTTTCCACTCCCTGGAGACTGGCTGCAAAAGCTAATAAGGGCGAACCCAAAATACCTTCGTTTATATACATGCGATGCATGGCATACGGACGCCACGCATCATACGTAGTTTTTAAATCGGTAAACAGCGAAGCGTATTCGGGCTTGGCACTAGCCCATTTTGTAAAAGTTTCTTCCGTTTTTCTTTTGGCTCCATACACATCGTACTTATGCAACTGTTCTGTCTCTCCTTTAAAGAATTTCCAGTAGTTGGCAACAGACGCATAATCGGAAGCCAGTTGCAATTTAACCGCGGGGTCTTTTTTCATCTCTTCGAACATGTATTTTAAACGCATGTCGCGAAGTTTAACCAATGTAGGATTATTAATATCAGTAGATAACTGCACGCCCAGTGAAGACTCGTAACGATTGGTGCTTCCGGGATAACCGTAGATCATGGCAAAGTCACCATCTTTTACGCCTTTCATTGAAACCGGTAAGAACCATTTCGGTTTCAACGGAACATTGTCTGCACTATATTTTGCCGGCTTGCCATCTTTAGTTGCATACACACGGAACACAGAAAAATCGGCGGTATGTCGTGGCCATTCCCAGTTATCCGTATCGCCTCCAAACTTACCAAACGATTCTGGTGGCGTACCCACTAAACGCACATCGCTATAACGCTGGTAAACAAAAGCAAGGAACTGGTTGCCTTTGAAAAGCGGGCTTATTCTTGTTTCAATGCCATTAGAAACATCGCTCATGCGGCCGTTGATAGCTGATAAAATTTGTGCCTGACGACTGGCCCTTTCTGCGCCGGTTAAGCCTTGCAGGGAATCCATTACCACCTTGGTTACATCATCTATCCGTACTAGAAATTGTACGGATAAAGCGCCGCCGGAAATTTCTTCGCCTAAATTTTTTGCATAAAAGCCATCGCGCAGGTAGTTATGCTCCACTGTGCTGGCACCTGCAATAACGCCGTATCCGCAGTGGTGGTTCGTGAAGATCAATCCCTGGTTGCTTACAATCTCGCCGGTGCAGCCACCGCCAAAAATTACAATAGCATCTTTTACCGAGGGCTTGTTGATGGAATAGAGTTGTTCTTTGGTGAGCTTAAGGCCCTTTTTCACCATATCATTATAAACCTGCTGGCCAAGCAGGAGCGGCAGCCACATACCTTCATCGGCAGCAGCCCTGAACATCAGTGTAACACTTAGGATTAGCGCAATCGTTACTTTCTTCATACATGAATTTTTGTGTGGGCAAACTTAAGAGAAAACAGGCAGTAAGCGGTAGGACGTCGTAAAGGATGATTTTGTTTTAGATAATACCAAAACTGTTAAAGCAAGGTGTGTGGTTAGGACCGTATATTACTTGCTTTAAATTGGGGGAGAAGGATTAATGCAGCGGATATACGTTTCTTATCACTAATCTTTTCTTACTGTATCTACTATTTTCTCTTCCGGCTCCCCCAATGTTATAGCAATAGCTGCAAAAAACAACACAAACACATTTACAATCAGGATAATAAACTCAAACCGGTCATCTGCAAAGGCCTTGCTGCTGGTGGTTATCATCCGGTAAAGCGTATAGCCAAGGCCTGCAGCTAAAATAGTAAATGCAATAATTTTTGAAACTTTATTTGGTGTCTTCCACGCTTTTTTACCTATCCAGATATAAGCCGCAATTGAAAACCCATATGGCAAAATGAACATGAATATTCTGAAAATAGTATCCATAAAATGAGGTCAATTAGATTAGGCGGTAGGTGTGTTTAAGGTATTCCACAGGAGGTCTTTCAACGCCTGTATGTTTTTATTGGCAACCGATGAAATAAAAATATGCGGCATCTCTTCCGGCAATTCTTTTTCAATATCTTTCATCAATTCATCGTCCAGCATATCGCTTTTAGAAATGGCGATAATGAATTGTTTATGCATCAACTCAGGGTTGTATTCTTCCAGCTCATTTCTTAGTATCTCAAATTCCTTTTTATGATCCTTGCTGTCGGCAGGAATTAAAAACAACAAGATAGAATTGCGTTCTATATGCCGCAAAAAGCGATGGCCCAAGCCTTTTCCTTCGGCAGCGCCTTCAATAATTCCGGGCAGGTCGGCAATACAGAAGCTCTTGCCATCGCGGTATTCCACCATTCCTAAATTGGGCGTAAGTGTTGTAAACGCATAATTGGCAATTTTTGGTTTGGCAGCCGTCATTACAGAAAGCAGGGTTGATTTACCTGCGTTGGGAAACCCTACCAAACCAACATCGGCCAATACTTTCAGTTCTAAAACCTTCCATCCTTCTTTACCCGGTAAACCCGGTTGCGAATGTTCCGGTGCCTGGTTGGTAGGCGTTTTAAAATTAGTATTGCCCAATCCTCCCTTACCACCAGGCAGCCAGATAATTTCTTCGCCATCGTGTAAAACCTCCGCTTCCTTTTCACCGGTTTCTTCATCGCGTACAATGGTGCCTAAAGGAACCTGTAGAATAATGTCTTTCCCATCCTTTCCGGTTTGGTTATTATCCCGGCCGCGATCGCCATCTTCGGCCAATACATTTTTATGGTAGCGCAAATGAAGTAAGGTCCACAGGTTGCTGGCGCCTTTTAAAATAATATGGCCGCCACGTCCTCCGTCGCCACCATCGGGCCCGCCATAAGCGGTTAGCTTATCTCTTCTAAAATGTTTTATGCCGGCGCCACCATGACCGCTTTTACAAAACACCCGTATCTGGTCAACAAAATTACTCTTCTCCAAAAGGGATTATTTTTGCCGCAAAGATAACAGTACACCCTCCCAATTATTCGTTATGAAAATCTACTTACTCCTTGCTTTGGCAGCCCTTACAGGAGGGGCACAAAAATGCGGCAAAACAGCCACTGCAGGAGTTCCATCTTGTATCCAGCAAAAGATTGATTCTATAAAAGTGCAGCCCAAATGGAACCCGCCTGCTACCGTTTACCAATATACCTACCAGGGAAAAACGGTATACTTCTTTAGTGCTGATTGTTGCGACCAGTATAATACAGTTTATGATGAAAGCTGCAACTATGTTTGTGCTCCCAGCGGTGGCTTTGCCGGCAGGGGCGATGGTAAGTGCAGCGATTTTGCGCAGGAAGCGAAGGAGATAAAATTAGTTTGGAAGGATGATAGATGATACCTTACCTCCTGCCCCTCTACAGTTTCGCTGTAGAGGGGCAGGGGTGAGGTAGAATAGAAGTTGTTACGAAATAAAAGAAAGAAATTTGCTTTTGGTGAAAATACGAACTGTAAACGACCGGTTCCCCTCTACAGCTTTGTTATAGAGGGGTCAGGGGCGAGTGCTTATTGTACAACAACTTTTTGTGTAAAAACGGATTGATTGTTTATATCATACACCTTAACCATGTACACACCTTTTGCGCTGCCTTTACTTATCGCCAATGGCTGTACCTGCGTTTCATTATTTATAGTAAGTTTCCTCGCAGTAACGCTCCGGCCAAGTACATCCAGTAACTCAACTACATAATCGCCCTGCGGCACTTTGTTGAATTGAACCGAAATATGGCTGCTGGTAACCGGGTTAGGATAAACAGCAATAAGTTTAGAAAATTTTTCTTCCGGACGAGCGGTGACAGCGATTTCTGTAGTCTTGTTTTTGGGTGAGGTCGATAAGAAATTGCTGTTGGCAAGATCGGAACTGCGGAAGATGCTGGCAGCACTTTCAAATGGCGTTGCCGTCCAGTCTTTTACATTGACAGAGTAATAAGATTTGCCATCAACCGCACTGCTTACCAATAAAGCTCCATCGCCATCAACCACTGCACCATTCACCGTAAAGTTAGCAGGCAGGTTTTTGATAGCGCCTAAATGAGTAGCTACTTTATTCTCTACGTTTACCTTAAACACATTGTTTCTTGCAGAGATAATATAGAAGTTGCCAGCATCATCGGCAATCATATCACCACCAAAGGAACTGCAACGATTGTGTACAGAAATACCGTTGTTGGCAGGATCATCAACCAGGCTTCCCAACTGCTCAATCTTAGGTTTTTTACCAGTTGAAAATTTTACGAATGAAGTACCATCGTTGTTGATAGCATAACCAGACCCATCAGGTGCAATCACCATGCGGGTAATAATTTTAGCTTCGTCATTATGCATGTCGCCCAAACCTGTTAGCGGCTGGCCGGTTACATAATACACCTTCATTGTTTTTAAATCTATATAACGCAATTGGTCGGCAAACATAGGCGTGAAGTAAAGCCTGTTATGCCTTTTATCAAAAGCGGCAGCAGCAACGCCGGTACTGAAAGGAGTTTGTAAAAGAGTACCCCATTTGGCATCGGGTTGTAGTGCTAATCCTTTTTTTGTGGAAGCATCGTACACAGCCAGTTTCGTATCAGTGCCATTCAGCAGCACATCACTATATTGGCCTGTTTGCAGATCTAGTTTGCGCAAAGCGTTCCAGCTTGAACCTTCTCTGGTCAAATCAGTAATTGCATAGGCAAAGCGGTCTGTTTGTGCATGAACGTTAGCAGAACCTGCTAATAATAAAGCTGCAGAAAATAGTGCGTAGGGTAAAGGTTTTCTCATATTCTTTTGATTTTTCGGTTTATTTGGGAACATTAAATTACACCAATTTAATTCTGTTCAAAATGAATTTTTTGTGGCTACGCTCACTTCTTTTTAAAAGACGCATAATTACTCAAAAAAATTGGGGGTTGAGGGGTTTCTTCATGCAAAGGATCGCAAGGCAGCAAGGTATTGAAGCATTGTTGAGGCAACTGTTGATACAGTTTTGTGCCTTCTGTTTTCCAGGCTATCATATCGTCGGTTACCTGCTTTATTATTTTAGAAGGATTACCAACAACCAGGGAACGCGGTGGAATGTTTTCTCCCTGTTTGATAAAACATAAGGCGCCTACAATACATTCATCGCCAAGCTCCACTTCATCCATAATAACGGCATTCATACCTACCAAACAATTACAGCCAATGGTAGCGCCATGAACGATGGCGCCATGACCAATATGTGCACCTGCCTTTAATAAAACAGTTACACCCGGAAACATGTGTACCGTGCAGTTCTCCTGCACATTGCAGCCGTCTTCGATAATGATTTTACCCCAATCGCCACGCAGAGCACAGCCAGGACCGATATAAACATCTTTCCCTATAATTACGTTGCCTGTAACTGCTGCCTGAGGATGTATGAAGGATGAAGGATGAACAACCGGTTTGATGCCGTTGAATTGATAAAAAGCCATGATGCTAAACTACGGCCAGTCTCTCAAACATAGAAGGTCTTGAAAACCTTCTATGTTTCGCGGTTTCGTGGTAGCTAATCAAAATCCCTGCTTATTCTTAAACGTCTTTGTTTCTTCATCCCACCCTAATTGCTGCAGCATAAAAGAAAACTTTTGTGCAGTGAGCTTTTGCCGGGCAAAACGGCCGCTTTCACCACCATGCCCGGCACCCATATTCACTTTAAATAGTACCGGGTTACTGCCTGTATTATTCTCCCTTATTTTAGCTACCCATTTAGCCGGAGAAAAGTAAGGAACCTGTGTATCATTCAATCCACCGGTAGCAAAGATGGCGGGATAGGCCGCCTGCTTTATATTGTCCTGTGGCGACCAGCTTTTCATATACTCATAATGCTCTTTCTTGTTTGGATCACCCCATTGATCATACTCCAACGTCGTTAGCGGAAGATCGGTATTATACATATCGGTGATTACATCCATCCATGGTACTTCAGCAATAATGCCTTTAAACAAATCAGGGCGCATATTGGTAATAGCACCCATTAACATACCGCCGGCACTAACACCATTGGCAAATAATTTATCCGGTGATGTATATTTTTCATTCACTAAAAATTGGGCGGCATCTACAAAATCTATAAACGTGTTTTTCTTTTTTAAAATGCGGCCGCCTTCAAACCAGTCGCGGCCCATTTCCTGGCCACCACGAATGTGTGCAATTGCATAAGTAACTCCACGATCTAACAAGCTAATAACAGAAGAACTAAAGTAAGGATCGGAGTTGATACCATAAGAACCATAAGCATACAGCCATAAAGGATTGCTCCCATCTTTTTTAAACTTGTCTTTACGATACACGATCGAAACCGGCACTTTGGTTCCATCGCCTGATGTACTCCAGATACGTTTTGTCTGATATAAAGAAGCATTGAAATCTTTCCCTACATTTTGTTGTTTCAACAATTTCTTTTGCCCTGTTTTTAAGTTGTACATGTATTCCGCGGCAGGTGTGGCTAACGATGTAAAGTAATAGCGAATACTATCCAGCGCATACTCATCGGTGGCCGTGTACATGCTGGCCACGTAGTCTTCCTCGCCAAACTGCACCGGCTTCCATTTGCCGGTTTTACGGTCAAGGATTTTAATTTGCGTCAACCCGTTTTCCTTTGTTTGCGCTACCATATAGTTTTTGAAAACCTCTACACCTTCCAGGTAAGCTTTATCGCTGGCAGGAATTACATCTTTCCAGTTAGCTACGCCAGGGCTGGCAATGGGTGCTGTTACATACTTAAAATTCTTAGCGTCTTTGTTGGTAAGGATATGAAAAACATTGCCCTCGTAATAAGCGGGTGTATATTCCAAACCTTCCGTTCTTGGCTGAATGATAACCGGCAGCGCAGCAGGATTATTGGCATCTAAAAACCTCGCCTCTGTAGTATTGGTACTTGATGAATTGATAAAAATATAGCGGTCGCCTCTTGCCTTGGTCAGGTAAACGCCATACGTACTATCTCTTTCCGTAAAAATTTCTTTGTCGGCAGATGGATCAGTGCCAACTACATGGCGCATTACCTTATAAGCCCTTACAGTATGATCGTTCACCACATAATAGAAAGAGCTGTTGTCGTTGTTCCATACATAGTTGCCCGATGTATTGGGAATAGTTTCCTGCAACATTTTTTCTGTTAACAATTGTTTGATATAAAGCGTAGTGCGCCTGTCGCCACTGGTATCAATGCCATAGAGATAGTGGTTATTATCCGGAGCAACAGCTGACCCCCTCACTAAATAAATCTGGTGGCTTTCGGCAAGTTTGGGTACATCTAAAAGAATTTCTTCTTTAGCCGCCGTAGTGCCTTTCTTTCTTGCGTAAAAAGGATATTGCCTGCCTTCTTCAAACCTTGTATAATACCAATAACCGTTGCGCTTAGTTGGGAGTGACTGGTCTTTGCCGGGAATGCGGGCTACCAATTCATCGTATAATTTTTTTTGCAAGTCTTCCGTGGGTTTCAGGTAAGCATCAGCATATAGATTTTCTGCCTTCAGGTGGTTGATTACGTTACTGTCTTTGGGGTTGTTTAACCAGTAATAATCATCGGTTCGCTCTCCACCATGTTCATTAAAAACCTTTGCCTCTTTCTTGGCTTTTGGCGGCTGAAGCTGCGCATAAGTTACCTGGCCCACTAAAAATAAAACGGTAAGCAGCATACGAATCCGGCGTTGCATAATAAACGATTTATAAGATGAAAAATAACTTTTGAAGTTACCTATTTTTACTTCTGCCCGAAAGAATCTGTTTAATTGTAAAGTATAAGATTGCAATTGCTGCTATGGTCAGAATAACCTTTCCCTGCCAGCCGAATTCTGTAACCTGGTAAACAGCATACCCTTCTAATAACAAAGCAGGCAGCTTACCAAGAGAACTGGCTATTAAAAACGTAAAGAACGAAACACGGCCTATGGCTGAAGCAAAGGTTACAAGTCCTGAGGGTATAAAGGGAATTAAGCGAAGCGATAGAATAAGCCAAAAGGCTTTGCCGCCCTCTGCATGAAGAAGTGCCTTTACCGTTTTGTACTTTTCTAATTTTTGTCCTGCGCCTTTTTTAAATCCTCTTCTATAGAGATAAAAAGCAACAACAGCACCTAGTGATTCGCCTGCAAAAGACACGGCTATACCTTGCCAAAAACCAAAAAACAAAATGTTGGCTGCTGTAATAAAAAACGAAGGAATAATACCAATAACGGCAATTAAAACGCTTATAGCTAAACTACTTATTAAAGCAAAGTTGGGATATTCCTGAAAGAAGTTCAGCACGGCTTCTTTCATACATCAACCAGGGTTTTACCGGTACGAAAACAAGTGCCTTTAAATAGTGCCACCTGTTCATTATGCTGATTAGTAATGGTTATCAGATAGAGACCCGTACTTCTGCCATTATGTAACTCTTTCGCTTCAGCTGTCAACACATCACCGGGCCTGGTGGCTTTTGTAAATGTGATGCTGGTGTCCAGGGCTACAGAAAGATTATTGCGATTGTTACAAGCAAATGCAAAGGCACTATCAGCTAACGAAAAAGCAAGGCCCCCATGAATGATTCCAAAGCCGTTAATCATCTCACTTCGTAAGGTCATCTGAATTTTGGCATAGCCTTCTTTACTATCTATAACAGAGATGCCTAACCACTGGCTGAACAAATCGTCACGCATCATCTTCGCAACCACTGTCTCTGCTAAACTCTCCTTTCCACTTTGCATCATCATTCGCCGATAAAATTTGGTTTCCGTTTTTCTAAAAATGCCTGTACTCCCTCTTTATAATCTTTTGTTCTACCCGCTCTTTGCTGATGAATTTCTTCATCGTGTAACTGGTCCTCGTAATTATTTTCAAATGAATTATCAAGCAATTGTTTTGTAAGTGCTAAACCTTTTGTTGGCATGGCAGCCAGCGTGGTGGCAATTTTTTTAGATTCATCGTCAAAGCTTTCATTCGGAAAGACTTTGTAGATCATTCCCATTCTCTCTGCTTCTTCAGCACTTACCTTATCGCCTAACATCATTAATGCAGATGCTTTTTGCCAGCCGACTAATCTGGGTAAGAAAAATGTTCCGCCGCTATCCGGTATCAAACCGATTTTTGAAAAAGCCTGTATAAAAGAGGAGGCTTTTGAAGCCACAACGATGTCACAAGCAAGTGCAATATTGGCTCCGGCACCAGCAGCCACTCCGTTCACGGCTGCTACAACCGGTTTTTGCAACTGCCGTATGCGGGTGATGATGGGATTATAATGCTCACTGACAATAGTGTCGATCTTTGGCCCTTGCGGGTCTACTACTTCGTCTAAATCCTGCCCGGAACAAAACGCCTTTCCACTACCGGTAATGTAAACACATCGCACTGCTTTGCTCTTACACTCATCTAATTTTTCCTGTAGCAGCAAAGCCATTTCACGATTACAGGCATTGTATTTTTCAGGGCGATCGAAAGTAATATACGCTACCGAATCTTTTATTTCAAAAAGGATTGAAGACATGCAGAAGAATTAAGTTTCAAATCTAAACCATTCAATGGCATTTGAAATAATCAAACGCCTCTTTACACTCCAAACAGCGGTACATGGCTTTGCAGGCCGTTGAGCCGAATTGACTGATAAGTTCTGTATGGTAAGAGTTACAATGAGGACATTCAATGGCTTCCTCCCGAAACATTTCAGAAGAACAAAATTGTTGCCTCGGATTTGGTGCAGTAATACCAAAAGCCTTAAGCTTTGTTTTGCCTTCCTCGCTCATCCAATCCGTGGTCCACGCCGGAGAGAGTTGTTGTTTAATTGTTACAGGGCGGTAGCCTTTTTCAATAAGCTTCAAGCGGATGTCCATCGAGATAACATCCATAGCAGGACAACCTGAGTAAGTAGGTGTGATAGTAATAATTATCTTTTCATCTTCAATAGTAATTTCTCTTACAATACCTAAGTCAATAATAGATAGCACCGGCACTTCGGGATCTTTAACTTCCTGAAGCAGCTGCCATATGTCTTGTTCGACAACGACAGGCTTTACATATAGTTCACTTTGTTTCACTTTTCATCTCTTATGTGGTTGCCTTTGCTTTAAATTTTTCAATGGCTTCCTTTGTAAAATTGCTCAACACTAAACGACCGCTGATCTCTGCCCTTTGGGGTAACAAGTTGTCCCAATCTTCGGTTCCCTGCCAAAAAACTTTTTTTATTTCTGCCATGGCCTCCGTGCTGGAGTGGGCTAACTGGTTAGACAGCCTTTGTATAGACTCGTCCATGCCTTCGGTGGTTGGGTGGCACTCGGCATAAAGACCTTTTCTCCGTGCCCAGTCGGCATTGCGCCACATGGCGGCATCTATAGCCAACTGCGAAAAGGCAGACATTCCTATTTTACGTTGTATGGCAGGGCCTACTACAAACGGACCAATGCCTACAGCCAGTTCACTCAATTTTACATCGGCTGTTTCATTGGAGATAGCGTAATCGACGGCTGCTGCCAACCCTACTCCACCGCCAACACATTTACCATGAATGCGGCCTATAATTAGTTTTGGACATTTGCGCATAGCGTTGATGACTTCTGCAAAGCCATTAAAAAATTCATAGCCTTTTTCTTTGTTTTCAATTTTTGTAAGTTCATCAAAAGAGGCACCGGCGCAAAAAGCTTTATCACCACCGGAACGTATCACCATAACTTTTGTGTCTTTATCAATGCCGGCGGTATGAATTTCGTTAGCCAAATCTTTTAATAGCTGCCGGGGCAACGAATTGCTTTGTGGGTGAAAGAATTCGATGGTGGTAATACCGTTGTGTGTTTCAACATTTACATAGCCATTTATTATATCCTTTGCCATATCGGTTCGCTTTTACTTAAGTTAAGACTTCTTTTTTACCATCGTTAAAATTGTTGCTATTCCCGCTATCTCTCCCGTCTCATCCAGCATCTCAACCAGCCATTTTACAATACCCTTTGGAATATCGGCCTCATCATCCGGCTTTGCATCCTGCGGCAGTTTTTCTTTGCAGGTGAAACGAATGGTCAGTTCTGCACCGGCGTAAACAGGTTTGGTAAACCGTAATTCATCAATACCATAATTTAGGAGCACTGGCCCTAAATCGCTACCATCAACAAATAAGCCTGCAGCTGCACTTAAAATAAAGTAGCCATGCGCTACCTGCTTTTCAAACATGGTCCCGGTAAAATCAGTTGCCCTTTTATGCGCATAAAAATGATCGCCGCTCAGTTCGGCAAAAGCATCAATATCTTCTGAAGTAATAATGCGTTTTTCTGTAATAATCTGATCGCCAACCTGCAATTCCTCGAAGTGTTTTTGGAAAGGGTGCACGGCTGTCTGAATGCCCTTTGCACCAGGCTGATAGGATTGTGTGATGGCAGTAATTGTTGTTGGAGAACCCTGGATGGCTACCCGCTGCATATAATGTTTTACCCCACGAACACCACCCATTTCTTCTCCGCCACCGGCACGGCCAGGACCGCCATGTATCAGCATGGGGAGGGGCGAACCATGACCGGTACTTTCTTTTGCACAATCACGGTTTAAAACTAAAATACGTCCATGGTGTGTGCCGGCATTCACAACAAAATCCGTTGCCAGTTTATCATCGGCAGTAATAATAGAGCAGCACAAAGACCCTTTCCCTTTTTTAGTTAATTGAATAGCTTCCCCTAAGTCTTTATAAGGCATAATGGTGCTGACCGGCCCAAAACATTCTATGTCATGCACCGCTTCAGTTTGAAAAGGCTTTTCGTTGAGTAAAAGCAGTGGGGATAAGAACGAACCGTTGGCTGCATCGGCATCAATCACCTCAATACTGTCTAAAGTTCCATATACAATTTGTGCGGAGGCCAACAGCTTTTGAACATTGGCTTTTACCTCATCACGCTGGCCTTTTCCTGCAAGGGCGCCCATGCGTACTTTATCGTTTAGTGGATTACCAATAACCGTTTGTGCCAAGGATTTTCCAATAGCGAGGTAAGCATCTTCCAGTAGATGTTCCGGTACGAATATCCTGCGCACCGCCGTACATTTTTGCCCGGCTTTCACAGTCATTTCCTTGCGGATTTCTTTTATAAAAATATCCCACTCCGGGGAGCCTGGATTTACATCGCTACCAAGCACTAATGCATTTAAAGAGTCGGCTTCCATATTAAATGGAACACTTTCTTCTGAAATAGCTTTGCCACCTTTTAGCATAAGGCCTGTTGTTTTAGAACCGGTAAAGGTTACCACATCCTGCGACGTGACATGATCGAGCATATCGCCAGCGCTACCACATAATAACTGCAGGGCACCTTCTGGTAAAATGTCAGAAGCAATAATTTCTTTTACAACAATTTCCGTTAAATAGGAGGTGATGGATGCAGGTTTTACCACTGCAGGCACACCGGCTAACCAGTTCACCGCGCATTTTTCCAGCATGCCCCAGATAGGAAAATTATAAGCATTGATATGAACCGCAACGCCTTCTTTTGGTACTAACAAATGATGGCCCATAAAGCTGCCACCCTTGCTTAAACCAATTGGGTCGCCATCGGTGCAGTAAGGCAGATCGGGAAATTTTCTGCGAAGCGATGCATTGGCAAATAAATTTCCAATACCACCTTCTATATCAATCCAGCTATCGGCTTTTGTAGCTCCTGAACGGTAACTAACCTGGTAAAAAATTTCTTTTTTCTCCATCAGGTGCAACGCCAATGCCTTCAACATACGGCCACGTTCGTGAAAAGTCAGTTTCCGTAAATTAGCATTACCCACTTCTCTTCCATATTGCAAAACAGAAGCAAAATCCAACCCCTTAGTTGTAGCAGCAGCAATGCTTTCACCGGTTACAGCATCATATAATAGTTGGCCTTCGCCATCACCGGCTATCCAGCTGCCGGCAACATAATTTTCTAATTTATTTACAAGCATAATCGTTTTTATAAAGTCTGATGTAAAGTAGTTCTGTTCAGAAGCCCCATCAGGGGTTTGTATTGAATTGCCTTAAATGATGGAGCGCATGTTTATACAGCAGATGAACGTTCTGTTCAAAATTCAGGTCGCCAAAAAACGGGTTGCGGGTAACCTGTAAACTATCTTTCTCAAATACAGAAAAGAAGGTGCAGATTTCGTCTTTTAATTCTTTAAGTGCCTCTTCAATAGAAGGATTTTTAACCGGCGCAGGCGTTTCGGGCAGTAGCGCGTTTGGCGTATTTTCTTTGAATGGTTTCTCGCTCAATAAAAAATCACGAAGCCGCTCCAGGTGTTCCGGTGGAGTAATGACTTCAGCAAACATGATTTTCCCTGAGGCAATACGCATGCTGTAGGCAATATGTTCAATCATTTGCTGGAGCGTCATTTTACCCCATGCCGGCTTTGTATCGGTGGAGATTTTTTGTAAAAGAGGAACCAATTTGTAGTGTAGAAAGTCCACTTTTTCTGCATTCATACTGGAGAGTTATGGCTGCAAGTTTACGGCCTATTGGGCAGATACTGACTGCTGTGCCGCCATCTCAGTTTCAATAGCGCCGCTTACTTTTTGAAATATATCTTCCACCGTACCCTCTCCTTGAATTCTTTCCAGCTTGGCCTGCGTTTCGTAGTAGCCGGCTACCTGTTCAGTTTCGGCCTTATAAACAGTAAAGCGTTTTCTGATCACGGTTTCGTCGGTATCATCACTGCGGCCCGAGGTCTCGCCGCGTTTTAATAACCGCTTTACCAGTTCATCTTCCGTTACTTCCAGTGCCAACACTTTAAAAATGGATGTTTTCTTAAGAGAGAGAAGTTTGTCCAGCGCTTCGGCCTGTGCTATCGTGCGGGGAAATCCATCAAATAAAAATCCTTTGGCCTCAGGGTGTTTTTCCAAACAGGTATCAATCATAGCCGTTACAACTTCATCCGGCACCAACTGGCCCTTATCCATAATTTTTTTTGCCTCCAATCCAAGTGGCGTACGGTCATGAATTTCCTGGCGGAGTAAATTACCTGTAGATAAGTGGATCAACCCAAAGCGGCTAACAATTTTTTCCGATTGCGTACCTTTTCCGCTGCCCGGAGGGCCAAACAAAATCAAATTAAACATGTTGCTTACTAACCTTTAAAAACAAATATAGGGCAAATGAAGAAAGCAGGAGTCAGAATACAGGAGACAGGAACTACTACCGGCAATCAGTGGTAAGCAGTAATTGCTACTAATTCTTTGTTTCTTACGCGATACTTCTCTGCCGCCCTGCTCCCGCAGCCTGACCTTTCACTTTTTCTTTTAAACCAAAGCCCACTGCTGTACGTATTTTTAACCTATGAAACATCTGGTGTTATTACTGCCGCTGACTTTTTTATTACAGTGTTGCAGCTATTCTCAAACCAATAAAACAAATAGTGTGGATTCAACAAAAAAGGCCCCTGTTTATTCTAACACCGATACGTCTAAAATAACCATGAGCAATGAGGAGTGGAAGAAGGTGCTCTCTGCCGATGTGTACGAAGTAGCCCGGCTGAAAGGAACCGAAAGCCCTTGGAGCAGCCCCTTGGAAAAAATAAAGGATAAGGGCATGTACTATTGTGCAGTTTGTGGCAACGGCCTTTTTATTTCCGATACAAAGTTTGAAAGTGGTTGCGGCTGGCCTAGCTTTTACCAGCCGGTTACAAAGGGTTCAGTTATTTATGAAGTTGATAATACGCATGGCATGAAGCGTACTGAAGTAATGTGTGGCCGCTGCAAGTCGCACTTAGGCCATGTGTTTGAAGATGGTCCGCCGCCAACAGGTTTGCGCTATTGTATAAACGGGGTAGTGCTTGATTTTAAGAAAGCACAGAAGGCAGAGCAACAATATAAAGATGGTGCAAAGTCGCAATAGAGGATTGCAAATAAAAATGCCCAAGGAATCGAACTTTAGTACCTGGCAGGCATACCACCTATACCTTTTGTTGTGTTGCACTCCTGGCTGCCGGCAGGTTGTACACCTTATAAATCTATCAGGCATTCAATCTTCGCCAGGAGACAGCTGCCGCTACCTATCATCAAAATCATAAACTACCCGGGGCTGGCCTCCTTTCTAAAATAGATATTCTCTTTCATTTCCCCTTTATCCTGAAGGTAGCGAAGCCGTATGAGGCTTAGAGGCCGGGCTAAAGTCTTCTGCCTACATTTGTACAAACATCCATTGTATGAGCACCGTATTTGATTTTTCGAAGCCAATTGCCATTGGCGCCGACCATGCCGGCTACGAATACAAAACCATGATAGTAGAAATGCTTGAGGCCAAAGGCTTAGCGATAAAAGATGTAGGTACATATAGTAAAGATTCGGTTGACTACCCCGATTTTGCGCACCCTGTTTCCAAAGCGGTAGAAAATGGTGAGGCTGCCTGTGGCATTTTAATTTGCGGCACTGCCAATGGTGTAGCTATTACAGCTAATAAACATCAACATGTACGGGCGGCTATCTGCTGGACAGACACGGTAGCCACGCTGGTGCGCCAGCATAACAATGCTAATATTATTTGTATCCCGGCCCGTTTTGTATCGCCGCCAACAGCAGAAGAAATGGTGAACATATTCCTGGCTACGGCTTTCGAGGGTGGCCGTCACCAGAACAGAGTAGCCAAAATGGCTTGCATGTAATTGCAGCAGTAATTTAAAATCACCCAACAAATTCTTTAAATACATAGGATATAGGATATTTTCATTCCTGAAATTGTAAGTACACATGAAAAAATTACTAACCGTATTATTGGCAGGCACCTCGTTTTGTGCAGTGGCTCAAAAAGTTTCAAAGCCTGATGCTTATGCAAAAACAATAACAACGGAAGATTTAAAAAAGCATTTATATATTATTGCATCCCCTGAAATGGAAGGCCGCGAAACCGGTACGGAAGGACAGCGCAAAGCCGCCGCTTATATTGAAACTTACTTTAAAAACATTGGTTTGCAGCCCGGTAACGGCAGCAGTTACCAACAATATTATAGCCTTTACCAGGATAGTGTGGTTAGTGCAGTTATAGAAGTGAATGGTAAGACATATGAAATAGATAAAGACTTCACGGTAGGTGCAACCAACATGCAGGCTACAATGAAGCTGAGCGAAGTGGTTGTAGTTAGTGCAGGTACTGCTGCTTCTGATGCTTTTAAGAACACAGAGATAGGCGGCAAACTGGTAATGGTGTTAGGTAATGTTAACCAAAGCCTTTATGCACAATTATCAAAAAAATTACCGGCCGGGTTTTTAACTCTTGGTACTGACTTTCCAAAGAAAACCGCATCAACCCGTATTAGCCGCCAAAGTATCCGTGGCTTTAGAAGTACAGTTACCCCGGCAACATTCACGCTGTCTGAAAGCCTTGCACGAGCGATTACCGGCAGCAGGTATGATAGTGTGAAATTATCAACGACTATGGTCCACGTAGCAAAAGCAGATGTGATGCTTGACGTTAAAAAAGCTACTATTACAGCAGAAGCCAGTAACGTTTTAGGGCTACTGCCAGGAACCGATTTAAAAGACGAGTATGTTGTTATCAGTGCCCACTACGATCACCTTGGTAAACGCAATGGCGTAGTTTACCCGGGCGCCGATGATGATGGATCGGGAACGGTAGGTGTACTGGAATTAGCAGAAGCTTTTGTAAAGGCAAGCAAAGAAGGAAAGGGTCCCCGCCGCTCTATTTTATTTCTTGCTAACAGCGGTGAGGAAAAAGGTTTGTGGGGGTCGGAATATTATACCGATCACCCTGTATATCCCTTGGAAAAAACAACTGTGAACCTGAATATTGATATGATCGGCAGAAGCGATCCCGATAGGAAACCTGATACGCTCAACTACATCTACGTTGTAGGTGACGATAAGATCAGTACCGATCTGAAAACAATTAGCGAAGCGCAAAATAAAAGATACACCAAAATAGATCTGGATTATAAATACAATGATCCTAACGATAAGGAGCGTATCTATTATAGGAGTGACCATTACAATTTTGCGAAAAATGGAGTACCCATTATTTTTTATTACGACGGTATGTTACGGCCCGATTATCACAGGCCTACTGATACGCCCGATAAAATAAATTATTCGCTGATGCAAAGGCGCACACAACTCGTATTTTATACCGGCTGGGAAATGGCCAACCGCGATGCAATGCTGAAACGGGATATTCCATTGAATACTCCCCCGCGATAAAAAATAAAAAGCGATTCAAAAAATGAATCGCTTTTTTATTAACCTCGGCTTGAACCTCTTTCGTTTAGTTCTTTCTGTCCGTCTGTACTAACATTTACTTACTTAAAAATTTCGCTATGAAAACTACCATTTAGATTTCCCTTTTAAGCGCGGCACTGCTCTTTGTAATAGCCCTTACTACTACAGCCAATGCACAAACCCGGCAAGAACACCTGGGATAAGGCAGAAAACAAACTTGATAAGAAAGAAGACACTGGCGACAGACGAGGGAACCATCGTGACCGCAGGAAGATGTACGTGATGCACAACATGATGGCGAACGCAGGGTTAGCATAAAAGACCCGGCAGGACAAGCGCGAAGATGTAAAAGACCGAAGAGAAGACGTAAAAGATAAAAGAGCAGATGTTGCTGATAAACGTGAAAATAAAAGAGACCACAAAGACAACAAGCTAGACAGAGGAGAAGACCGCAGGGATAGAGAAAATAAAATTTTACCGTATCCTGTACCAATCATAAAAAGCTCTTTGTTAAACCTTTTATAGTTAATTAAAGAAAATATTTTAAACCTGTGCAGCAATTGGCAAGACAGTCTTGTCTGTATAAACGCTGACCTACTTACTGCTTATTAGTTCGTTAAGGGTAACTCCTTATGTTTTTAAACCCCGTCCAACGGCAAGCTGGAACGGGGTTTCGTTTTTTACTGCTGTTCTCTTTTGTTAATTTTGGTAATTATGTCAGGTGCTGTAAAAATATTGCCTTATTATACTTACGAGGATTATGTGCAATGGGAAGGCAAGTGGGAATTAATTGATGGAATACCCCATGCAATGAGCCCGGCACCTACGCCGAAACATCAGATTATTGCCAATACTTTGGGAGCATTATTTTTTTTCCCTAGAAAAAGTGCAAGCATTGTAAAGCAGCACAGGCAATAGATTATAAAATTTCTGAAGATACAGTTATACAACCCGATATTTCTGTTCTTTGCCCGCGAAGCCGGAAAGAAGTTTATTGATTTCCCGCCTGCCTTGGTTGTAGAAATACTATCGCCTTCCAGTGCACTCAAAGATCGTTATACAAAACACAATTTATACCAACATCAAGGTGTGCCTTACTATCTTATGATTTCTCAGGACACTGAAGAAACTGAAGTGTATATGTTGGTGGGTGGGAAGTATGAACTACAGCAAAAAGGCAAATCATTTTCTTTTAACTTTCAGTTTGCAGATGATTGTTTGGCCACGATAGATTTAGGTGAATTATGGCAATAAAAAAGCTGCAATGAAAGTTGCAGCTTTTTCTCTGTAAAATATATGCTACCATCCCAGCACCCACGCAAATACCAGCGGCGCTACTATCGTCGCATCGCTTTCTATAATATACTTCGGTGTATGAATATCTAATTTGCCCCAGGTAATTTTTTCGTTAGGGTGCGCGCCCGAATAAGACCCATAAGAAGTCGTACTATCACTTACCTGGCAGAAATAACTCCAGAACGGAATTTCATGCATTTCCAGATCCTGGTACATCATCGGCACCACACAAATAGGAAAGTCTCCGGCAATGCCACCGCCAATCTGGAAAAAGCCAATGCCTTTGCCGGCGCTGTTTTCTTTATAATAGTTCGCTAACCAAACCATGTATTCAATACCGCTCTTCATGGTGCTGGCGGGTATCTCGTTCTTGTAAACGTAAGAAGCAAAGATGTTACCCATCGTACTATCCTCCCAACCGCCAACAACAATCGGCAAATTCTTTTCAGCAGCAGCAATCATCCAACTATCTTTTGTATCAATCTGGTAATTGTCTTTCATTACTTCGCTTAGTAGTAATTTATACATGTACTCATGCGGGAAGTAACGTTCACCTTTATCAGCAGCATCCTTCCAAATTTTATGAATATGTTCCTGGATTCTTCTAAACGCTTCTTCCTCGGGAATGCAGGTATCAGTAACACGGTTCAACCCCCGCTCCAATAAATCCCACTCCTGCTGCGGTGTTAAATCCCGCCAGTTCGGTATACGTTCGTAGTGGTTGTGTGCCACAAGGTTCATGATGTCTTCTTCCAGGTTTGCACCTGTACAGGAAATGATATGGATCTTATCCTGGCGTATCATCTCCGCCAATGAAATTCCTAGTTCTGCTGTACTCATGGCGCCGGCCAAGGTTACCATCATTTTCCCTCCTTCAGCCAAATGCTGTACATATCCTTTTGAGGCATCTACCAAAGCTGCTGCATTAAAATGGCGGTAGTGGTGCTCTATAAAATTTGAAACGGGTCCTTTGCTCATTACCATAGATTTTAGGCGGCAAATTTAGGGCAAAAAAAATCCCGCCTCGGTGTTGAACACACTTCGGCGGGGATTTACACACCAAAACAAGATTAGTATATAGGACCTGAAAAGTGAAACGTGAGACAGTGGTTAGCTATAAATTAGATGTCTTTCTTATCCCACGCTGGTGTTTCACTTCGAAAGTTGACTTGCCACGTTCTTAGCTCTTACGGCATTTCTGAAATACCGTCCAATCGTTTGAATGCGTTGACTTCAATGTAACTTTAGAGTCTCCGTTTTCAACGGTTACATAATAAGTAGTGCCATTCTCGTCGCTTAGTTCAAACAGGTCAGAAATCCAATAGGCTTCATAGCTTTTCTTCAAGGCGGTTTGTAAAGTAACCGGTAATTGAACCGATGTAATGTTGCGGGTTACAGCTACAAGATTAGCCGTTGCATCGTAAAAGGCAGTTACATACTGACCGTTCATGGCAAAATCGGCCTTGTAAAAATTACCCGAGGTTTTCCAGGCTACTTCTGAAACATTCTTGAAAGATGAATTGAAAGAAGACAGTACAGCTGCTGATACTTTGGTTTCGTCTGAGGCAGATGCTTTTGTGTTGATGATAGATAACACTGCGGTTATCGCTACTAATAAAATTTTCATGATTTTTGGTTTTATACTTTTTATAATTTTTTGTCGTCTGGTTAGTTTGACGATGTAAAAGTATATTCTGTTACAGGGCAAGGCAAGCGAATTGTGACTAACGGATGACTGTGTTAACCATCTTAACACAGGGTTATAAAAAAGCTAAGTTGAACCAATTGTATATTTTGTGTGATGAATTACCTGGCCCACGCTTACCTGTCGTATCAGGAGCCGCAAATTTTAGCAGGCAATATGATTTCTGATTTTGTAAAAGGAGCGCAGAAATTTGGATATCCGGTAAAAATTCAACTTGGAATGGAACTTCACCGGGCAATAGATGCCTTTACTGATGCGCATGCCGCTACTGCAAAAGCAAAAGAAATTTTCAGGCCGCATTATCGTTTATACAGCGGCCCTTTTGTAGATATCTTGTACGATCATTTTCTGGCTAATGACGATTCGATATTTCCAGATGATTCACTTCTTCCATACACAAACGGCATATATCAAATTTTAGAAAAGCATACGGTACATTTTCCGCACCGGTTTTTACCTGTATTCACTTACATGAAAGCACAAAACTGGTTATATAGCTATAGAACAAGAGACGGCATTCAAAAAAGTTTGCATGGACTCGTACGCCGTGCCACTTTTATTAGCGACAGCATAAAAGTCATTGAACTTTTTAATGATAACTATGATGAATTAAAAAATTGTTACACTGAATTTTTTCCCGATGTTAAACAAATGGCAAAACAAAAACTTACCGAACTTCTTGCCTGATTTTTATGGTGTAACCGTAGTCACTTACTTAAATTTGTCTCTAATAAACATCCATCAACATGAAACAATTCTTTCTTTTTGCTTTGCTATCTGGCAGCCTTGCCGGCCTTTGCCAATCAACAGCTACTACAGCGGCAACTACAACTACAGTACCCACATTAAAACTGCCCGGCATTGATAAATCGCCAATGGATATGGCCTACTTTCCTGTTAATTACCCGGTATTAAAAATTCAGGATAAAGCCTCCGAGCCTTTAGTAGCCAGGGTTATCTATAGTCGCCCGCAAAAAGCAGGGAGGGCGGTCTTTGGTAGCTTAATTGAGTATGGAAAAGTTTGGCGCTTAGGTGCTAACGAGGCTACAGAAGTTGAGCTATACCGTGATGTAAAAATTAAGGATAAGAAGCTGGCCAAAGGGCGTTATACTTTATATGCCATTCCTACTGCTACACAATGGACGCTTATTTTTAATAAAGACACTGATATCTGGGGGGCTTTTAAATACGATGAAAGTAAAGATGTTTTGCGTGTAGATGTCCCGGTGCAAAAGAGTACTGCGGTTGCCGAAGCATTCTCTATTCAATTTTTAAAATCAGCAGCGGGTGCCGATATGGTAATGGCCTGGGATGAGGCGATGGTTACACTGCCGGTTAGCTTGAAATAACTGAACAAGAAAATTTCTACCCTGCATTACGGCAGGGTTTTTTATTCCTGTGCTTTTGCGCAGATGACTCAATAAAAGTTTAATCTGGCTATACTAAAAATGGAATACAGGGCAGGTATGTTTTTATCACTGGTGTATAGTATTACCTCTAAGCTGTTTTTTGCGGCTTATACTGACTTGTTTCATGGCAGTTTATGTGTTGTATAAGTAACAGGCAAAAAGAATAACTCAAATTCATCTCTACTAAGTATAGTAGTTGTTGGTTTTAAAACAGGAGCAATGGCATTAACTATCAGGCAACGGATACTGAAAATAATTTATCCTCTTTTAACCCTGCTTGGGAAAGCAACAGCCAAAGGAAAAATCAGGAGTAACAAACAACGGCTCACACCACAAATTCCATTCTATTCCATCCCATTACAGCTTACGAATGGCAAGGCCTTGCCGCTTGAAATGGTAAAAGGAAAAAAAATTCTCATAGTGAATACAGCAAGCAATTGCGGCTATACTGCACAATATGCCGAGTTGCAAAAACTGTATTTGCATGCAAAAGAAGATTTAGAGATTATTGGTTTCCCAGCCAATGATTTTAAAGAGCAGGAAAGCGGAAGCGATGAAGAGATTGCACAATTCTGTTCGCTAAATTTTGGTGTTAGCTTTCCGCTTGCAAAAAAAAGCAGCGTAGTAAAATCTGCAACACAGCATCCAATTTTTATCTGGCTCAGCCACAAAGAAAAAAACGGCTGGAACGATCAGCAGCCCGAATGGAACTTTTCAAAATACCTGTTGAACGAGGAGGGTATCCTTACCCATTATTTTCCACCATCAGTCTCGCCGCTAAGTACAGAAATGCTTACGGCAATCAACCAGTAAATCAGACCCATTAACCCGGTATAACTTTGCTTTACATGAAAGCCTTAACCTTCGCGCAGTTTGGTGGCCCCGATGTTTTAGAATATAAAGAAGTGCCCGAACCCATTTTAAAAGACGGTGAAGTTTTGGTAGCGCTGAAGGCTATCGGGTTGAATTATGCCGATGTATATCGTCGCCAGGGCAACTATCACCTTACCGGGAACCCGCCTTACATAAATGGGTACGAAGGTGCCGGAGTTATAGCAGATGCTAACGGAGTTAATGATGTTTATACCGGCGACAGGGTAGCTTTTGCCGATGTACCGTTTGCCAATGCTGAACTGATTGCCGTTTCCTATGAACACCTGATTCCGCTGCCGGAAGCCATCTCATTTGAAGTGGCAGCCAGTAGTTTGCTGCAAGGGTTAACCGCCCAGTATCTTACCACCGATAGCTATAAAATAAAAAGCGAAGAAACCGTGTTGATTCATGCCTGTGCCGGCGGTGTGGGGCAGTTATTAATACAAATTTGTAAAGCCAAGGATCTGCAGGTAATAGGCTTAACATCATCGGATGAAAAAAGAGGTATAGCATTAGAAGCAGGCGCCGATGAAGTCTGGTTATACAAGGAAGATTGGGCAAACAAATTGAAAACTAAAAATATTGCAGTAGTATACGAGTCGGTAGGTAGTACGCTGCTAAAAAGCTTAAATGTGGTACAGGAGGGCGGTACCGTGGTTTTTTTTGGATTTGCCGGTGGAACCCCGCCTCCTATAGACCCCCGCCTGTTGATGGATGGCTCTAAAACACTGACTGGTGGCGACCTGTGGACGTATTTAAATTCAAAAGAAGAACGTATTAGTCGCAGCAGTATCTTGTTTGATTACATAGAGCGGGGCATAATTTCGGTAGCGCCTTCTGCGACATTTGCATTAGAGGATGGTGCAGAGGCACATCGTTTTTTAGAGAGCAGGAATAGCACAGGTAAAATCATTTTAATTCCGTAAACGTATTAAGATGAGTTTGAGCGACTGGATAGGAACAGGAGGTGTATTTCTTATTTTAACCGCCTATTTTTTTAGCACATTTAAGTTGATGTCTTCGCAAAGCAGGATATTTTTTGCACTCAATACTATTGGCGCTGCCATGAGTTGTTACGCCTCTTACCTTATTGAATACTGGCCCTTTGCTGTGCTGGAAGGCACATGGACAATTGTATCATTGATTGGATGGATAAGAGCAAAAGAACAAAAATGAATGTTTATTTCATAAGCGGTTTAGGTGCAGACAAGCGTGCCTTTGAGCGAATACATCTCTCCAGGAAGTATTCTATTCATCACTTGCCGTGGTTGAGGCCATTAAAAAACGAAACATTATGCAGCTATGCCAAAAGGCTGGCTGCACCGGTTGATGTAACTAAACCTTTCGCACTGGTTGGTTTATCCATGGGAGGTATGATAGCGGCAGCCATGAATGATTTTCTTCAACCAGAAAAAACAATTCTTATTTCAAGTGCAGGCAGCCCTACAGAGTTGCCCTCTTACTTTACATGGTGCGGACGGCTGCTGTTGCATAATCTAATTCCTGTTCATTTATTAAATAAACCCAATGTACTTGCTTATTGGCTGTTTGGAGCAAAAAGTGAAACCGAAAAAAAGCTTATGAGCCGCATCATTACAGAAGGCGATGCTGCTTTTATTAAGTGGGGTATTGGCGCCATTCTCACATGGAAAGGGCCCCAAAAGCCAAAGAACATTTTTCATATACATGGCGAGAACGATAAAATTTTACCGCTACGATATACAAAGCCTGATGTGGTGATAAAAGCCGGTTCTCATTTTATGGTATGGACAAAGGCTGGCGAAGTATCACGATTGTTACAAAATGCATTAGATATATCGGCCCCTTGAAAGCAACCAAACTACTCCCCAATCTTCCCTAATTTTGCCCTTTAAATTTTTGCATGAAGATTCATAAAGAAGGATACCCAACTATTATTATAAGCACTGTGGTTGTGGCCGTGATTATTTTGCTCACCATGTTGCTGATCATGCCGGCTTATCCCGTTGTTGGATGGGTTTTGATAATGGCGATAGTTGGCCTGCTCATTTTTATTCTGTCCTTCTTCCGGATACCGGCACGAACCCATGCCGAAGGTGAAGAACTGGTGGTTGCCCCCTGCGATGGCACAGTGGTGGTAATGGAGGAAGTGGAAGCCGATGAATATTTTAAGGACAGGAGGTTGCAGCTTTCTATTTTTATGAGCCCCTTGAATGTACACGTTAACCGTAACCCGGTGAGCGGGGAGGTGCAGTACAGCCAATACCACAAAGGAAAATACCTGGTAGCCTGGCATCCAAAATCTTCTACAGAAAACGAACGGCATTCCGTAGTTTACAAAAGTGGCAACAAAGAAGTTTTGGTAAAACAAATTGCAGGAGCCCTCGCCAAGCGCATTGTAAATTATTTAAAGCCCGGCGATAAGGTTCAGATGGGAAGCGAGATGGGTTTTATTAAATTTGGCTCCCGTGTTGATTTGCTACTGCCATTAGATACAAAAATTGAAGTAAAGCTCAACCAGAAGGTAAAAGGCGGTGTAACAGTTTTGGCAAAATGGTAGGCTGATTGCAGAAATGGTTTTAACTTGTATATTCAAATCATAGGTTATGAAAAAGTATTTACTTGTGTTTCTTGCCCTGCTGCTTACCGCCGCTGTAGTAACGGCCACGGTGTTAAACAGTGATAAAAAAGTAACAGCTAAAAACAAGACGGAAAAACCCGTTAAAAAATCCGGCTGTCAAAGGCTATTTAAGCTCACCTGCTATTAACCTGGAAGCCCTTGCACTATGTGAGGGCTTTTTTATAAAAACGTTTTTAGTTCCTTCAGGTGGTTGATGGTATAGGTAGGTTTTATACCTTGCTCCAAGCCATTATAATTTACATGTACCGCATCCATGCCAATGGCTAAAGCGCCTGCTACATCTACATCCGGCGTGTCGCCAATCATTAAGCTTTCTTCCACCCTGGCGCCGGTTTTATTCAGCGCATATTCAAAAATTTCTTTTTGCGGTTTTAAGCTGTTGCTGCATTCTGAGGTAACCACTACTTTGAAAAACTCGTCTAAACCCGAGCTTTTTAATTTACTATGCTGTGTTTCTTCAAAACCATTAGTAATAAGGTGCAGGCCATAACTTTTATTTCTGAGGTATTGTAAAACATCTATCGTATCGGGAAAGAGGATAGTTCTCGTTGGCAGTAACTGCAAAAACAGTTCGCTCATCTGGCGGGCTAAAGCTTCATCGGCAATTTTAAAATCCAGTAGCGCCAGCCACATTCTTTTTAAGCGCAACTCGTCTTGTTTAATGTGGCCTTTGCGATACTTAGCCCAAAGTTTTTCGTTATGTGCCAAATAATTTCTGTAAAACAAATCAAAATCATGAATGCCTCTTTCCGGCAGCTTCAAATCAATATGTAGTTGTGAAAGAGTAATTCTTGCGTTCGCATCAAAATCCCAAAGGGTATGGTCGAGGTCAAAAAAAAGGTGTTTGTATTTCATGTAAGTGCCAGCCTGTAGTTTTGTAAAACATCAAAAATAGGGAACAATATGAATGCTGTTATTACCGGGGCTTCCCGGGGAATAGGAAAAGCGCTGGCGCAGATCTTCGCCTTGCATGGCTATAATCTTTTACTCTGCTCAAAAACCGAAAGTCATCTGTTGCAAACCATCGAAGAATTAAAAACAGCTTACCCAAATGTTTCTGTTGATGGTAAGGCGTTGGATATAGGTAACAAAACAGAAGCGGCTCTTTTTGGTGGATGGGTACTTAACAATACCGATTCAGTTGATGTGCTCATCAACAATGCAGGAACTTTTATACAAGGCAATGTTACAGATGAGAGCGATGGTGCTTTAGAACAAATGCTGAACGTAAATCTTTACAGCGCCTACTACACCACCAGAGCCGTTGTTCCACGTATGAAGTCGCAACATAGCGGGCATATATTTACTATCTGCTCCATTGCAAGTTTGGCGGCTTATCCCGGAGGCGGTGCCTACAGCATCAGCAAATTTGCCTTGCTTGGCTTCACCAAAAATTTACGGCAGGAGCTTAAAGAACATGGCATTAAAGTAACCGCCGTAATACCGGGTGCCGTTTATACCGATAGCTGGAAAGGCAGTGGTGTAGCAGAGGAACGAATTATGGAAGCAGAGGATATAGCCAAAACAATTTTTGCCGCTTCGCAATTATCGCCGCAGGCAGTTGTAGAGGAAATTGTGCTGCGCCCACAGTTGGGCGATCTGTAAACTATAATTTGTGGAAACGAAGAAATAGTTCCTGTTTTTTGAGCCAGGCCGACGGGAGGATTGTTTAGCTTTTGTTGCGTCGCACACTTCAGGGTTGTAATCGCTATTGTGCAAAATACAAAACAGCCAATTAAGCTACTACCGGCAAGGATACGGGCTAGCTGTCCTGGCGGTTGCCTACTCAAAAACGCTGGGCCACTTTTTGTAGTAGTTATAAAAACAGTTTTTATGAGTACAAATAACAATAATCCATCTTCTAACCAGCAGGAACACTCCCACCAGGAGGGCCAAATGAATAACATAGCACCTCAGCAAGGCGGCGCCGGCCAAAAAGAAAGCACCAATAATTCGCATGGCATGAGCGAGATGATGAATGAAAGCGAAGAGCAAAAAGCCGGAAGGGCGCATGGTCAGAAAGATGAAAGCGGTGTACAGCAGGAACAGAGGTAGTCGTAACAAAAATAGTTTGCAGTTAATAATTGAGGTACATTTTCATTGAAAAAGCTGTGGTAATTTCCACAGCTTTTTAATGTGTTAGTAGAAGTCAACCTCTCTATTCACCATTCCTCCTCCTTATTGCTTCACCAGTTTCATATCAGCCAGTTTTTTGTTTTCACCCTCAAGGGTAGCCTGCTGGTTAATCTGGTCTTGCTGATTCTTTTTTAAATCCTCTTGCAGCTTGGCAATTTTTTTACTCATATCTTTTTCATCATTTCTAAGGTCATTCAATTTTTTCTCTGCTTTCTTCACCGTTTCTTCCTGTGACTTAATATCTAAAGTGTGCTTGTAAGTAGCCGTTTCAGAAACAAAGCCGTTTAAAAATTTTTGTGCCGCATTAAAAGTGGCAGGCTCCGACGCATCGGTAATAAAGTTATCGCTCCCCTTGCTGGTCATCATATAAATTACCGATTGGTTATCTTTTTTACTGCCCCGGCGTTCTACTTTAAAATAAAGGTCGGCAAGGGCGGCCGTACCGCTATCCGGCCGTAAGGCTACTCCCTTAAATACATAATAACCATCCGCCTTGCTTTGCTTCCAAAAAAGGCTGCCTTTACTTTCCGGTTCGAAGCCTGTTTCTTTTAGCTTGGTTAATATAGTTCCTTCCGCTACCTCCTGGTTGTAAGGTACGTAAAGCAATAGGGCAGGTTTATCAGCTTTATTAAATTTTACGGTAGTTGTTACCGATTGTGCGGCAGCGCTTATGCAAATTGTAAAAAGCAGCAGTAATAGGATAGTCTTCATTTATCAATTTTGATGTAATATAAATTGTTTCCTGCTTGTGGTGTCAGGCGGCATTATGTCTTTCTAATGCATAGCTGTGTACAGGGGCGTTTTTATATCATGGTAAAATAAAAATGTCCAGCCTTCTTTTGTTCCCCTTTCCCACCATTGGTGCCGCAATGCCATTGCTTTATCCGGCTCAAAGTCATATTTTGTTTTATAACGAATCTTCATTTGTTGTAACTGTGGCGACACATCGCCACCGAAAAAAACTGTTTCATCTCCTTCCTTTATCCAAAATACCTGGTGGTGTGGAGAATGGCCGCCTGTATGTTCGTAGAAGATGTAGTCATCAATTACACCTTTGTCATCGTGCATAAAATGTACAAGATCGGAGTGCAGTAAAGGTTCTATTTCATCGGGAATAAACGAAGGAGCCCCCCTGGTCCATGCAAAATCAAGCTCCCTTTTTTGCAGGTAATATTTTGCAGCCGGAAAGTTCATAACATCAGTTTTGCCAAATTTTTCAGTGGATGGGGATGCAATGCCACCCGCATGGTCTTTATGTAAATGCGTTAGTAAAACTTTTGTTACCTGCTCCGGTTTGTAACCTGCCGCTCTAATGTTTTCATAAATCTGTAAGCCGCCCATCGCGTTATTAAAACCAAGCCCGGTATCTAACAGCAAAACATCTTTCGATGTGATAACCAGGAAAGGTTGAATTTCCACCAGCAGACTACCCGCCGGCCGCTCGTTCAATACATCGTTCTCCTCATCAAAAGGAATAAAGAGTTTTGTTTTATCTATGGTAAATGAACCTTCCGATAGCGGGATAATCTTCATAGCCAATTCTGACCCCGGCCCCTCAAGGGAGCGGCAGTACTGCAAGACCTCTTTGGAACGGGAATATTTTATGTTTTAAAATGGGCCAAAACTATGGCTTAAAATCAGATGCATTTCTTTTTTACAGGCTTTATGCCCTAATGTTCCCCTTGACGGGCCGGGAGTAAGAAACTATCTCAACACCATCTGCCTGTCCGCATCCAGCCGTATCAAAATAAATAGCAGGATAGAAAAAGTCAGGAGCGACGTTCCCCCATAGCTAATAAAAGGCAAAGGAATTCCAATTACCGGCGCAAGGCCAATTGTCATACAGATATTAATAACGATGTGAAAGAAAAACACGGCTGCCACACCATACGCATAACAACGGCTGAACACACTTCGCTGGCGTTCGGCAACTGCAATAATCCGAAACAGGAGCAACAAATAAATAAGCAGCACTACTGTGGTGCCCACAAAACCAAAGCCCTCACCAATGGTGCAAAAAATAAAATCGGTGCGCTGCTCAGGCACAAACTCATAACGGGTTTGTGTGCCTTTTAATAAGCCTTTACCCAATACACCGCCAGAACCGATGGCAATCTTCGATTGCTTGACATTATAGTCCGTGTCCTTAGGTACGGCATTAGCTGTTTGTACAAATTCTTTTTTGTGTACTTGTATGTATTCTGTTGGTACTTCGCGGCCCACGGTGCTGTAAATCCGTTCTACCTGGTAAAGCTTCAGCATGTGCTTAAAAAAATAGGGCACACCCACGCCTACAAAACCCATTGCCAAAACCCATATCATGATAACCGGAACAATTACATAAAAACGCCTCCGCTTGCGTTCCCACAAGATATAAGCGGTGATGAGCGCAATTGCCGAAAGCACAATCAGCAACACATTTCTATCCATTAATAAAGTACCAACAACAATTACAGCTACAACAAAACCGATGGCCAGTATTGTAGAAGGCAGGCCCTCACGGTACATCACCAAAAAGAAAGAAAAGTATACCAGGGCCAAACCGGTTTCGCTTTGCATGAGACTCATTATAGCCGGCAGCAAAGCAATAGCTGCAGCAATTAATTGCGAGCGGGTTTTGCTAAAATCCATGTTAGGCTGCGACAGGTATTTTGCAAGCGCCAGGCAAACACACACTTTACAAAACTCCGCTGGCTGAAACTGAAAGCCGCCAAAGCGAATGATGGATTCGGTACCTTTTACACGGGAGTGAAAAGGAAATACAAGCAGCAATAAAACAATACCCATGGCATACCATAAGTTAGCAGTAGCAGTAAAAAACTTACTGTCGGTAAGCAGGATAAAAATGCCCAGGGCAGCAGCAATACAAAAATAAATAAGCTGCTTGCTGTAATCGGTTTTAAAACCGAAAAAGGTAGAAACAATAGGATCGCCATCCTGGTAAGTAACCGCAAAAATTGCCATGATGCCAATGGCCACAAGCAGCAAATAAATCCAAACCAGGCTCCAATCCACTCCTTTTGAAATGCCTACTTCTTTCCGGCTCATGATACGGTCTCCCTTCTTCTGAAATTTTGAATGCTTCGGTCCCATAGTTCGTCGCGGATTAAAATTCCTGTCCGCTGCGAATCGGGCTGTGCCGGCGGGGGTTTTGGTTCCCGGGGGGTTTTTACAATAGCGATTTTAGGTTTTACCGTATCGGGCTTCTTCTCCGGTACATCGCCGTGTAAATATTTTTTTATGTAGCCGCTGTCTTTTGTAAGGTTAAAATAAAAGTACGCTCTTGTAGAATCGGCAATGAACTGCTCTACTTTTAAAATGCTCGGCATTAAATCTTTCTTGGAAAAGTCATCTGCTTTTTTAGCACTGGCGGTGCTTAGCGTATCGTTTAAATATTTTTCTATCATTAACGAGGCAATAGGCCCGGCTGCGGTAGAGCCATAACCAGCATTTTCAACTACCACACAAATAGCAATCGTCGGGTTCTTTCTTGGTGCAAAAGCAACAAACATAGAATTCTCGTTCAGCTCAATTTTTTTGCCGCGTATAAACCTGAAGTTTTGCGCCGTACCGGTTTTAGCGCAAACGGCAATGCCGGGAATACGGGCTCCGGTGGCGGTGCCCCTTTCTACTACATCCTGCATACCGGCACTTACTGCTTCAAAAGCCGTATCCGGAATAGAAGTAAGCACATTATGCCGTACCCTGTACCGCTTCAGGATTGTATCGTTTGTTGATTCATTGTCTATTGATTTTACAAAATGCGGCGTGTAGTAATAACCTTTATTGGCGATGATGCACATGGCATTGGCTAACTGTAAAGGTGTTGTTGTCATTTTATCCTGGCCAATGCCAAGTGTGAGATTGGTGCAGGAGTTCCAACTGCCCCGGTATTCTTTGTTGTAATCAACCGTATCAGGAATATTGGCAGCATCCTCACTTGGCAGATCAATACCTAACCGAATGCCTAAGCCAAAGGAATTCATGTACTGCCTCCATCGCTCGAACCCTTTTTTTACGCCGCCGTATTTAGGATTATCGGCGGCTATACGGTACATATGTGTAAAATAAGAGTTGCACGAGTTGGCGATAGCGAGCCGCAGGTTAGCCGCATGGCCACCACCAGCGTGGGTACACGCAGGCTTGCCATGACCACAGGTATAATAACGTCCGCCGCAGGGGTAACCAAAAGAAGGAGTGATTAACCCTTCGTCCAAAGCGACTAAGGCTCCTAAAGGTTTAAATGTAGAACCGGGTGGATACTGACCTTTAATAGCACGGTTCAGCAAAGGTCTTGCTACATCTAATACAAACTTGCCATAGGTTTTCCTGAAGTTGGGACCCGTCAAGGCTTCAGGACTAAAGTTGGGGCCTGATACCAAACTTAAAATACCACCGGTTTTGGGTTCAATAGCTACTACAGCACCTACCTTATTCTGCATTAGCTTTTCGGCCAGTTGTTGCAATTCTGCATCTACATAGGTATGAAGTCCACGGCCAGCTTCGGGTTTCTCATTCAACTCGCCGTTTTCAAACTGCCCCACTAATTTGTTGCGGTTGTCCTTGATCCAGTACTGAACACCGCGCTGGCCCATCAGCACTTTTTCATACGTAGCTTCCAAACCACTTCGGCCTACATAGTCGCCCGATTGATAAAACCCTTCCGATCGGGCAATTATAGCAGAATCTACCTCACCGGTGTAGCCGATAAAATGACCTCCTACCCCAAAGGGGAAAGTGCGTATGGGGCGGTCCTGCAAATAAAAACCTTTACCCAGGCGCCAGCTATTCTCTTCCAGCCTTGCATGTTTTTCGGGCGATAACAAGCTTTCAAATGCCGATGCTCTTGAACGCCCGTTTTTTATGATAGCGGTAAGCATTCGGGATTTGAATTCGGCAGTATCAATTTCAAGCAGCTGGCAGATGTAGGCTGTATCAACACCTTTTGCTTCAGATGGCACCACCATCAGGTCGTACATCAACGTATTGTTGATAATGGCCTTGCCTTTACGATCGTACACAATGCCGCGGGCGGGGTAAACAATTTTTTTAAAGATGGCATTTTCCTGCGCCAGGCGCTGGTATTTGCTGCTTATTACCTGCAGGGCAAATAACCGTATAAGTATGATAAGAAAAGCGAGGATAAAAATTATCCGCACGATGTAACTTCTTGATTGCGTGAAAACAGACATAGTAAGTGAAAGTGAAAATGGTTTTTCCTGGAGACAGTCAGGTTATTTCGGTACAAAAATGATAAAGCTTTGCGGATATGCAATGAAAGGGCTGGAAAGAAGTAATAATTTTTTTGTAAAAGCGGAAATGGGTTTGAGGTTGGGGGTTTGGTGTTTGGCGTTAGGGTTTTTTTAGGCAACCAGCTTTTGTACTGCTATGAAGCAATAGTGGCGACGCTCCATTGCCGCTACACTACTGGAGGATCGCTATCGCGCATGATGGTAGTTTGTCATCCCGACGGAGGAGGGATCTTTGAACTGCATTGTAAACGACTAATGATAAGAGCTTGGGTGATTGCGGTTGTCGCTTGGAAGGTTTAGCACAGATCCCTCGTTCCTCGGGATGACAAGGCAAGAGGGTTTATGATAGCAGTACACTTGGCTAAGTGAAGATTGGTTGCACAATGCCCAATAGAATTACAGAACTTTGAAGAGTGCGACGCAACGGAAGCTTTATAAGAGATACTAAAGCCCGGTACAAAAGCTTACGCTTCCGTATCAAACCCCAATTTCTTTTCTATCTCCCCTGGCAATTGCGGCAACCGTCGCCGTTCAATTAAAAACGAAGTCAGTTGTGCAATTTCTTTGAAGATGTAGTGCTTATCGGCAGCGGCTTTTAAATAATCCTTACCACTGCTGCCGCCGGTACCAATGCGGGTACCGATCATGCGATGCACCATATTCATGTGGCGGTGGCGCCAGGTGCTGAGTTGTTCGTCAATATCTAACAATTGATTAAGCAATTGAAAAGGCATTTGCAACAAAGGATAACCACGGTACAGCATAATAAATAAAGCGGCCCGGTTGGCTTTAGCTGAAAACGTATAGTGCGACTCCCGCTGGCCAAAGAAAACTTCATCAAAGTATTTAATATTGTCCTTTTCGGCTTCAGCTAAACTGTGACTATAAGCCTCCTGGTATGCTGTCCAAAAAGGATGTATGTCTTTTGCGCCTTTGCCAACTCCTTTCCACAATTCATGGTCATCGAAGAAAGGTATACGTTCCAGCCAGTCGCTTACCAGTTGCAAAAACGATTGCTCTACTTCCGCATTTTTTATCAGGTCTACATGCTCCTGCCGCAATTGTTTGGTATAATATTCCTGCCCGTGACGATAGTCGAATTTCAGCCCCAGTTTGGCTTCCAGCAATTTAAACTGCCAGCTTTGAAAACCCGAGGCGGGGCGAAGCATATCCCGAAAGTCAAGAAAGTCCATTGGCGTCATGGTTTCTAAAATATCAATCTGGTGCACCAGCACACGAAGGATAACACCCATGCGGTTGAGACGGTGAACAACGGTTTGTAATTCCGGGGAGTTATCGTTAACCGCCGGCTTGCGCATAATGGCTATCACCGAATCGGCTTCATGGTGGAGTTGCTTAAACCATAACTCATAGGTTTGGTGAATGATGATAAAAAGCATTTCATCATGGGCCGAAACATTTAGCCTGTTGCTTTCGGGATGCTGGGCGCCTAATATTTTATCAAGCTGGAGGTAGTCGTGATAATGGATCCCGCTGTCCTCCTGAAGGGGAGACTTAGATTCATCAGACTTATTTTGATCGCCCATATTTTATAATTTAAAATTTCCCTGCGCTCCACTTTAAAAGCAGTGATGTTGAAGTAAGGCTCACAATTCAAGGCTGTTCTTCAGCCTCTCCTTCAGGTAACGGGGGTAAAAACTCAAAACCAATATCCCGTCTGAAATATTTTTCCTCAAACTCAATTGCTTCAATTAAGTCCCTGCTTTTATTAATGGCTTCATCTAAGTCCGCAGCCAATGCTGTTGCACAAAGTACACGGCCGCCGGCCGTTACCGTTTTACCATCCACCTCTTTGGTACCCATGTGAAAAATATATTCATCGTCACCCATATTATTTATGCCTTTAATCTCAAAACCTTTTTGATAATCATTCGGGTAACCACCACTCACAGCTACTATAGTTGTGGCACAACGGTCGTCAACTTCTAAAGAAATGGAATCAAGCCCTCCATTAGCAGTTGCCGTTAGCAGTTCAACCAAATCGTTTTTAATTCTTGGAACCACCACTTCTGTTTCAGGGTCGCCCATACGGCAGTTGTATTCAATAACAAAAGGCTTATCACCAACCTTCATGATACCGATAAAAACAAAGCCTTTGTAGTCAAGCCCATCTTTTTGTAAGCCTTTTACAGTTGGTTCAACAATGCTTGTAATTATTTTTTTCATAAAAGCATCATCGGCAAATGGCACCGGACTTATGGCGCCCATGCCACCGGTGTTTAAGCCTTTATCTCCCTCACCAACCCGTTTGTAATCTTTTGCTTCGGGCAGCAATAAATAATTTTTACCATCGGTAATAACAAAAACAGATAGTTCAATACCTGATAAAAAATCTTCTACTATCACTCTTTTGCCGGCTTCACCAAATTTGCAACGCTGTATCATCAACTCAAGTTCAGAAATCGCCTCAATATGGTTTTGGCAAATGATAACTCCTTTACCTGCTGCCAATCCATCGGCCTTCAATACAATGGGCAAAGAGCGGCCTCTTAAGTACGAAATACCTTCGTCGAAGTTTGCTGAAGTGAATTCCTTATAAGCGGCAGTAGGAATGTGATGGCGCTGCATGAACGATTTTGCAAACGCTTTGCTTCCCTCTAATTGCGCGGCTTCTTTTGACGGGCCGATGATAAGTAGTGACTCACCGAATTCCTGTTTTAAGTAATCTACAATGCCTTTTACCAATGGTTCTTCCGGGCCTACAATCACCATATCAATGGCTTCATTCCTGCAACATTCTTTAACAGCTTCAAAGTCGGTTGTAACAAAAGGCTTATTGATTCCGCATTGTGCTGTGCCTGCATTGCCAGGTGCAATCAATAATTTTTTGCATAAAGGGCTTTGGGAGAGTTTGAGTGCCAAAGCATGTTCCCGACCGCCGGAGCCAAGTAAAAGTATATTCATAAGAAATTGAAAAAGTATGCTGCGAATATCGGCACAAAACTTAACGGCAAGGTTAATTGTAAGCCGTGAAACAGAATTTGTTTATTTTGGGCGCAACTAATTTTAAAAACAAAATAGCTATATGAACATTCTTCCTGAAGACCAGGCTATCATGGCCCAAAAAGGACACCCCAAAGGATTGTATGTATTGTTTGCCACTGAGTTCTGGGAACGTTTTAGTTACTATGGCATGCGAGCCATTTTTGTTTTGTTTATGACAGATAAGTTATTATTCGATAAAGCTTACGCTTCAAACATCTACGGAAGTTATACCGGGCTTGTATACTTAACCCCATTGATTGGCGGTTACGTGGCCGACCGTTATTGGGGTAACCGCCGTTCAATTTTTGTGGGAGGGTTACTGATGGCCATCGGGCAATTTATACTTTTCTTTTGCGCCTCCGGGGAGCAAGGCTCAGGCGGACTAACCACCACTTTTTTATGGGCAGGTCTTGCGTTCCTCATTTTTGGTAATGGTTTTTTCAAACCTAACATATCAACTATGGTAGGTCAGTTATATCCTGAAACCCAAAACACGAAGAAAGATTCTGCTTATACTATTTTTTACATGGGCATTAATGCAGGTGCTTTTGTGGCGCCGCTGGTGTGCGGGTATTTAGGCGAGAATGTAGATTTTAAATGGGGCTTTTTTGCGGCTGGTGTAGGTATGCTGATCAGTCTTGTAGTTTTTTATTTTACAAAAGATAGATATGTGGTATCGCATAACGGTGAACCCCTGGGTGTTGGCCCCAATAAATTAAGAGATACGTCCGTGTCGGAAAGCGGTAAGATAGGTTTCAGCTCAGCACAAATTGCTGTTTTACTTGCCACCATTGTAGGTGCGTTCTGTCTTATATTTTTTGTATTTAAGGTAGATGTATGGGGTTCTTTAATATACAGCATGACACTGGTAGGCCCCTTTGCCATTATCACCGACAGGTCGCTTACCAAAGTAGAAAAATCAAGATTGACGGTTATCATTATTATCATGCTGTTCGTTATTTTCTTTTGGATGTGTTTTGAGCAGGCAGGTGCTTCACTTACTTTTTTTGCTGATGAACAAACCAATCGCCGTGTATTTGGCTGGGAGATGCCGGCCTCTTATTTCCAAAGTTTCAACCCAATTTTTATTGTGATCCTGGCACCGATATTCGCAAGCCTTTGGGGTGTGTTAGGCCGTAAAGGCATAGAGCCTCCCGCACCAATGAAGCAGGCAATGGGCCTCGGCTTTCTGGCGCTTGGCTTTTTATTTATTTCATTTGGCGTTACCGATAACCCATCTGTTAAAGTGAGTATTCTGTGGTTAAGCGGACTGTATTTTTTACATACGGTGGGAGAGTTATTTTTAAGCCCTATTGGCTTATCAATGGTAAATAAATTAACACCCGGACGTTTCACTTCGCTGATGATGGGAATTTGGTTTCTGGCAATTGCTACCGGTAATAAACTGGCAGGTACCATGAGTTCGTTGTATCCGGATCCAAAAGCAACGGGGCCTAAACCTGTGTTTCTTGGAATTACAATTGATAATCTACATACGTACTTTATGATCTTTGTTGGCTTTGCCGGCGTGGCTGCCATTATCCTATTTCTGCTGTCATTTAAGCTTCGTAAAATGATGCATGGTGTCAAGTAACATCCTTCAAACTTCGGGAAAGGGTAGCTATATTTAGCTACCCTTTATTTTTAAAACGATTGCGCATGTTTAAACAACATCCAAAGGCCCTGCCTTTTCTTTTCTTTTCCGAAATGTGGGAACGCTTCGGTTACTACTTAATGATTGGCATTTTTACATTGTATTTAAAAGATGTAAAAGAAGGCTTTGCCATGACCGAAGCCGAATCGGCGGATCTGTACGGGACGTTTATCGCATTGGTTTTTCTAACGCCTTTCCTTGGCGGGTTGTTAGCTGATCGTTATTTAGGTTATCGAAGATCTATCATCGCCGGCGGTATAATGATGGGTTTTGGTTATTGTTTGATGTACGTTCATAACCTCACGGCTTTATATATTGCCATGTTTATGGTAATCATTGGTAACGGCTTTTTCAAGCCAAATATTTCTACGCTTTTAGGCAATGTTTACTCTACGCCGCAATACGAAAAACAAAAAGATGATGGCTATAATATCTTTTATATGGGCATCAACATCGGTGCCTTTATCTGCAATTTTATCAGTGCTGCCTTGTATGTAACGTATGGCTGGGGAGCTGCTTTTTTTTCAGCTGGTATCGGTATGTTCATCGGGGTACTGATATTTATCATCGGAACCAAGCATTATAAAGCTTATGATATAAAAAAAGGAGTGACTGAAAATGATATGCCCATGTCAAGAATCGTATTATTGATATTGGTACCATCTGTTATAGCCGGTATCATTGGGTGGATGATCCCCGGCACCTTGGTAGGTTCCGACTCTACGGATGCTTTCATCTTTGCCTGCATCCCTGTTATTTATTTTTATTCTTCCCTTTACTTCAAAGCAAAGACGGACGAGAAACGGCCCATTGCTGCCTTGCTGGCCATTTTTGCTGTGGTCATTTTGTTCTGGGCTGTATTTAAACAAAATGGTTCAGCATTAAATACCTGGGCAGACCGTTACACTGACAGGTCTGTATCCGGCACAACAGGTAATGTGTTTACAAGTCTGCGACAGGCGCAACCACTGGCTTATAAAAAAGATTCTATCGCTGTTTATGATGAACAGTTTCGTTTACAGAAAGCAGGTGGTAAAGTAGTAAAGGAGTATAACTACCCTACCTATTTTAGAAATATTCCTGAAACTGACAGGCCTGCCGATGGTAACGAAGTAAGCCTGTGGGCTACTAATCTTAGCCAGTCCATCAACCCCGGCTGGGTTATTATTCTCACACCACTTGTTGTTGCTTTCTTTTCCTGGCGGCGCAGGAGAAACAAAGAACCATCAACTGCCACTAAAATTGCATTTGGGCTCTTCATTTCTGCATTGTCGGCATTGGTGATGGTAGGCGCTGTATATGCCAGTAATAATGGCGGCGAAAAAGCCAGTGTGCTTTGGTTGATTTGCAGCTATGGTGTTATTACCATTGGCGAATTACTATTAAGCCCGATGGGCCTTTCGCTTGTTTCAAAACTGAGTCCTGTACGCATTACTTCGCTTATGATGGGCGGATGGTTTTTATCTACGTCAATCGGCAATAAATTATCCGGTGTATTAGCCACTATGTGGGATACGTATGATAATAAAACAAATTACTTCTGGTTGAACTTTTCACTACTGATGGCCGCTGCCATTATGTGTTTTGCTATGCTGCGCTGGCTGAATAGAATTATGAAAGAGAAAGGCGTGAAGTAATTTAATGTGTAAATAGTCAAAACTGTTATGAAAGAAATTGATGAGTCCACTGCACAACAGGTAGAAGTGCTAAGTACCCACCAGCCCAGGCAGTTATACCTGCTGTTTTTTACCGAGATGTGGGAGCGTTTTTCATTTTATGGAATGAAAGCTTTGTTGATAGCTTACATGACCACGCAGTTGCATTATGATGATCCAAAAGCGTATGCTATTCTTGGTTCTTATGCGGCATTAGTTTACACCATGCCAATGTTTGGGGGCTTTATGGCCGACAGGTTTATTGGTTACCAGCGGGCTGTTTTATTTGGCGGAATTTTAATGACGATAGGGCATTTGGTGTTAGCCTTACCGCAAGACTGGAGCTTTTTTTACGGCATGGCATTTATCATTTGCGGCAATGGGTTTTTTAAGCCAAATATTTCCAGTTTGGTAGGCACGTTGTATAGCGAAAACGATCCTCGCAGGGATAGCGGCTTCTCTATTTTTTACATGGGTATAAATATCGGCGCGGCCATCGGTGGTTTTTTGTGTGCCTATGTCGGTACCGAAATTAACTGGCATTATGGGTTTGGATTGGCCGGTATTTTTATGGCCATCGGCCTTGTTGTTTTCGCCGTAGGTAAAAAATCATTAGGCAACAAAGGCCTGCCTCCAAACGAGGCTGCATTACGTAAACCAGTATTTTCTTTTATAAAGCCGGAACTGCTTATTTACGGTGGAACTTTATTGGTGGTACCATTAGTCGTCACGCTATTTAACCAATACCACCTGATGGATTACATTATGTTTGGTCTTGGAATGATATCACTCATTTATGTACTTGTTATAGGGATGAAGCTGGAGCGGGAAGCAAAATATAAATTATTTGCAGCGCTTGTTATGATCATTTTCTCCATTGTATTCTGGGCTGTGTACGAACAAAATGCCGGATCTATGAACCTGCTGGCAGAACGTAATTCGCAGATGACCTTTTTAGGAATTGACCTGCCTGAATTATCAGTGAATAATTTCCTGCCACCGGGATGGGTCATCATTCTTACGTTAATTGTTGCACCCTTATGGCCCTGGCTTAACAGGCGGGGAAAGGAACCTAGTACACCGCTGAAATTCGCCCTTTCTTTTATGTTTTTAGGAATCGGCTTTTATGTTTTTTACTTAGGCTGCTATGCCAATGAGGATACGGGCATTGTGCCCCTTTGGCCGTTTGTTGGCGGCTACATGTTTATCATTCTCGGTGAGCTTTGCCTCTCGCCTATTGGCCTTTCCATGGTAACGAAATTGTCACCAAAAAATGTGGTCGCTATGATGATGGGCATCTGGTTTTTTGCCTCCGCTATCGGCGAGTTTTTAGCAGGGAAAATTGGTTCGCTAATGAGCGTACCAAAAGAAGTGCTGGATAAAAATGACCCGGTTCTTTCACTGCCTTATTATGCAGATATCATTCAAAAAATTGGCATTATTTCTCTTGCTATCGGCATCCTGCTTTTATTTACGGTTCCCTTTTTAAAGCGGTGGATGGGTAATGTAAAATAGCATAATGTTAAGCCTACTTGTTAGATGTATCCCTCGCAAAGCCCCGGACCAGGCTATGCGATTCAATCATTTTGTACGATGCGGATACAAAAAGGATTTCCGCTTCTATCCCTCACGCAGGACAGGCCTCGCTCCGGGAGTGCAGTTGCCAGAAAAACATTGCCTTTTCTATTACTATCAATAAACTTAAACCACGCTTTTATTTTTTAGCTTTGAAGACTAATATGTCCATTCGCACACTTAAATACTTATCGCCCTGCCTTATTTATATTGGAGCCATCACTTCATTCCTGGCGCAGGGCTTTCCTATCTGGATTCCACTGATTTATGCCTGGGCCATTATTCCTGTGTTGGAATTATTTATTAAACCTGATGCTTCAAATTTATCTGCCACCGAAGAAGAGACAGCCAAACAAAACAAGGTGTATGATTACCTGCTTTATTTAATCGTACCCCTTCAATTCTTTGCGCTTGGTTTATTTCTCCACAGTGTTACTTATGTGCAACAACCCTGGATAGATATCGCAGGCAAAACCGGCGTAATGGGTTTATTATGTGGAACCTTCGGGATTAATGTGGGGCATGAGTTAGGCCACCGTATAAATAAGAGCGAACAGTTCCTGGCAAAGCTGCTTTTGCTGTCATCCTTATATATGCACTTTTTTATAGAGCATAACAGGGGTCATCATAAACGTGTTGCCACACCCGAAGACCCAAGCAGTGCACGCTATGGCGAGACAGTATATGCCTTTTATTTCCGCTCTATTATATTAAGTTATTTAAGTGCATGGAGGATCGCCAATAACGAGACAAGAAAGAAAGGCTATCCACCCTTTTCAGTAAAGAACGAAATGATACAATTCCACCTCATTCAAATAGCATTTGTTGCCGTTATCTTTTTTGTATTTAGCCCGTTAACGGCATTGTTGTTTTTGGCAGCTGCAGTGCAAGGCATCTTACTGCTGGAAACCGTGAATTATATTGAACATTATGGCTTACAGCGAAGGCAGATAGCTGAAGATAAATATGAACGTGCCATGCCTTCTCATAGTTGGAACAGCAATCATGTGATTGGCCGTGTCATGTTGTTTGAACTGAGCCGCCACAGCGACCATCATTATTTAGCAAGCAGGAAATACCAGTTGCTCCGGCATCACGATGATTCACCGCAAATGCCTACCGGTTACCCCGGGATGATGATTCTATCACTGTTGCCACCCGCATGGTTTTGGGTAATGAACCCGCGCATAAAAGACTTGCAGCACGAGGCTGCCATACAATCAGTAGTTGTTAATTAAGCTTATTTTCTTGAGGGAAGTATCCAGCGCAAGCCAATAGACAGGCCACTGAACCCATTGGCATTAGCACTGCCATTAAATTGATTTCCTTTTAAAGTTCTTACAACGGTGCCGGAAAGATTGTATTCTTTGCGTTCGGAATTTTCATAAGAAAGGAAAAGCAAACTATTTAAAGATGCTTCTAAATGAAGTTTTTTCGTTGCGGCGAAAGAAATACCAGGCGTTAAGGCAAGATTGACTTCAGTACGGTCATCTTTATAATTAAGAATCTTGTTAGTAGTTCTTTCTTCATCGCCCAGCTGTACTCCCAGAGAGCCTTCACCAAAAAGGAAAAAGCGGCTGCTAAGTGGGTAGTAACTGCGGTAGAAAATTCCTCCGCCATAGGATGACCCAGTGGTTTTTGAGTTATTGGTTCCTGAACTGTTTTCAGTCATGGAACTGGTGTAGTTCAAAAATGCGCCAAAAATTTTGTTTGTTGAAATGGCCTTGCCAAACTGAGGTCTGATACCCCAACTACTTGTTTTGCTTTCATTCATTGGTGAAGAGTCATCTTCATTGGAATAGCTATTCACAGCTACCGACCCTCCCAGAAAAGTTGACCCTTTTGTGATCTGTGCATTGGAAACAAAACTAATGCAGGTAATCACAATAGTAAGCATGTAAATTTTTCTCATAAGTAGTTTGTTTTAGGAAACGAATATGGTCATAAAAAGAAAAAGCAGAACAAAACTGCTCTGCTTTAACATCGTTTTACAGCAAGCCTGTTCTTTCAATTGCTGTTACAGTAGATCCTTTGTATAACGTCCATCCCTCTTTTCAAAACCCATCACTTTTAAAAATTGTTCATGGCTTTTATTAGCTGCATTTTTATAAACAATCTGCTTTACACCTTTTGATATTAAATATGCCTTCTCCTTGTTGAAAATAAAGCGGCCTACTTTATAATCCCGGTATTTTGGAACGGTGTAATTTAGCGTTACTTCCGCGGTTCCATCTGCTGTAAGCGAAGCAACAAAAACATTAGCAATAACAATATCCCTTAGCACAACAAACCGGATGTCGTTCTCTGCTTCCTTCAATTCAAAATCAGGGAAATAAGCCCTGATGTCCTCTTCGTAAAACGCTAAAAACTTTGCGATTAAAGTTGCATCCGTACCAAATTCCAACAAATCAAAATCTTCCTTCTTTTTATAGATTTTTAAAAGCGTATAAAGGTTGATCAGTAACAACAGCGTGTTGGTGAGAATGATAGGAAACGCGTTGATCAATATCCCATAAATAATAAAGGCAATACAACCACCGGTGTTCAGCCATCTGAATTTTAAATCATTATTCACCAGTAAAGAGATACCTAATAAAACGGATGCTAAATAGCCGAAACCTTGTATGAGGAGGGAAGACATAGGTAAAGATGACAGATGGGTAATAACAATAAAGTCGAGAGTGGCAAGCGAAACAGGAAAAGTATGACGTCAACCGTGAGACGGGAGGGAACTGCAGTTCGAAAGTTTCTGAATTTCACGCCTAACGTTTCACTTCTCTCATTCAAATCATTTCGCTTCCAAAATAAGCTTGCAAAGCCAATGGCAGGTTAATACCATTTTCGTCCTGGTTATTTTCAAGCAGGCAGGCAAGTATGCGTGGCAGTGCTAGTGAACTTCCGTTTAATGAATGAACGGCTTGCATTTTGCCTCCTTCATCTTTAAACCGGATCTTCATTCTGTTGGTTTGAAACGCTTCAAAGTTAGATACAGAGCTAACTTCCAGCCAACGTTCCTGTGCCGCACTCCATACTTCAAAATCGTATGTTAGCGCCGATGTAAAGCTCATGTCACCACCGCACAAACGAAGGATACGGTAAGGCAGGCTTAACGATTGCAACAGCTTTTCTATATGGTCCACCATTTCTTCCAACACCTCGTAGCTGTTGACAGGATGCACCAATTGCACCAATTCCACTTTATCAAACTGATGTAAGCGGTTTAACCCGCGAACATCTTTTCCATAGCTGCCGGCTTCCCTTCTAAAGCAGGGTGTATAACCCGTCATCTTAATAGGTAGCTCCGCCTCTTTTACAATCACGTCGCGGTAGATATTTGTCAATGGCACTTCGGCAGTTGGGATCAGATAAAAGTTATCTTCTGTGGCATGATACATCTGCCCTTCTTTATCGGGCAATTGGCCCGTGCCATACGCCGATGCTTCATTCACCATAAGCGGCGGTTGGTATTCGGTATACCCTGCACCCGTATTATAATCTAAAAAATATTGTATCAGGGCCCTTTGCAGCTTTGCGCCTTTGCCTTTGTAAACGGGGAAGCCGGTACCGGTTATTTTGTTGCCTAACTCAAAATCTATAAGGTCGAATTTTTTAGCCAGTTCCCAATGCGGTGCAGCGCCGGCATACAGTTGCGGCTTGCTGCCACCGGTACGTACTACTTCATTATCCTCCGGCGTTTTACCTTTTGGCACTTTTACAGAAGGCAGGTTTGGCAGCTGCACTAATAAACTATTCAATTCCCTTTCTGCTTTTTCCAATGCTTCACTAATTGGTGCCAGGGTATTTTTCAAGCTTTCTATATCCTTTTTCTTAGCCTCAACCTCCCCTTTTTCGCCCTTTGCCATCAGGCCACCAATCTCTTTTGATGTAGCATTGATCTTTGCTTTTGTTTCATCAAACTGAAAGGTCATTTTTTTCCTTTCATCATCCAGTGCAATGATATCATCAACAAGATGGGATTCTTTAAAATTCTTTATAGCTAAGCGCTCTTTTACTTCCCCGGGATTGCTTCGTAAAACGGCCAACTGTAGCATGGGCGTATTTTTTTGTGGTGGCAAATATAGCAGTTTGGGGTTTGCAGTTTTGGGTTTAGCATTAGCCTGCCAAAAGATAAAACCAGTGATTTCACCGGCTCTCTTTTTTTCTTGAGCGGAGGTTTGATGTAGTGCAGCTGAGGCGGGGTACGTAAATCTACCTTCCCGCCTGCGTATTGTTGCTTAAACCGTATAAGCTTTTCAGTAAATACCATACGCATAAACTAGGTCAAAACTGCTCTTGTCTGACGGGGGGGTACACCTTAGTTTTGTAGTAGAAGTTGGTTGATTCCATATCAATCCATCCAGTATCCAAAAGCCGTCCAGTAAATCATTAGTCCAAATCCTGAGAAAGACAAAGCCGTATCAGTCAACTTCTATTTTTTATCCTATTGAAAACCTAACATCAATCCGTACCAACTGAAAAGCAGAAATGTTTTCCGTATCCTGAAGACCGTGAACAAAACTGAATTAGTGACCCTTAATGTTGGTTTATGCGTACTACTGAAAAACACAAAGCAAAGCGGATTTTGCTTGTTGATGATGATATTGATTTATTAATGCTGCTGGAGCGAAAACTGCAAAAAACCGGTTATATTATTGAATCGGCCGCCTCTATGCCTGAAGCAGAATATGTACTTTCCCTTTTTAAGCCCGATGTGGTTTTACTGGATATTAATGTGGCCGGAGATGATGGCCGGCAGCTTTCGTGGAAAATAAAAAATACCGGCGACAACAGGGATGCAAAAGTAATCCTCATGTCGGGATACAATTATACCATTAACAAGCAGCTGTTATTTGGCGCCGATGATTTTTGTGCCAAGCCTTTTCAATCCGAATACCTGATGCAGAAAATAGAAAGCCTGCTTACAGATGCGCCTTCTGTGGAAGACTGTATGGTACAAAGGGTAGAAGAGCAGATACGTAAACTAACCGCCTGATGCCTGGATAAGGCAACTCCCTTTAAATTATTTTATAAATAATAGAACCCTCGAATGAGGGTTTTATCATTTATGCGGGTAACCGTATGAGCTATTTTCAAACAATAGCACGTCTTTCAGATGTTATGCTATTGGCTATCTGAAAATAATCTGCTCTCTTGTTTTTGTATCGCCATAGCTTACCTCCAGTATATAATGCGTTTCTCTTGAGAAGGAATTAGGTACTCTAAAATTGAGCGTTGATTGTACTCCCCTAAAGCGATTGTAATAATGCTTTGCGCCTATCAGGTCATATATGGTTACATCCACCGGGACGCTTACCGGCTCAAAAAATTCAATGTGAATAGTGTTATTCTGAACCGGGTTTGGATATACCCGTATTAACTGCTGCTTATCCGATGCCCGAAGCATAACAGTGTTTGAATAGTCCACTTTGCCTTGCTGGTCCTGCGCAGCTATGCGGTAATACATTTTTGAGGCTGATGTAACATGCGTATAAGAATAATTTTCCCGCTGTGGGGCACTGGTAGCAGTTATGCGGCGTACCTCGGAAAAGCGGCTGCCATCAGTAGAAAACTCCAGCGCATACCACTTATACTTTTGGTTTTGCTCTGCTTTACAGCTTAGCCGGCTTTGCCCTCCAAAGTATTGTCCTGTAAGCGATACGCCGTCTAATGGTAATGTAGGACTGTCAAATATGGGCAGTTTAGTAAACGAGCTTCCCAGTACAGTTTGCGATTCGGCGGGAGTTAAGCAAAGCCAGTCCTGCATAACCGTTGCATATAGTTGCCTGAAATCGTATTGCATAGGCACCTGGGTGCTAACTGTAATGGTGGCGGGCAATACCGGTGAGGTACCTAAAATACCACCCTGTACTGCCGCACCAAAGAACAAAACGGGTGCTGCAGTGCCATGGTCGGTACCAATGGAGTCATTGCTTTTCACTCGCCGGCCAAACTCGCTAAAGGTCATGCCGGTAACCTTGGCTCCTTTACCCATGAGGTCAATATCGTTTTGGAAAGCACCAATGGCTTTTGATAAGATACCTAAGTTATTGGCCTGCGTACCCGAAATACGGTCGGCAGCTACCTGGTTCTCATGCGAATCATGCGAGTTAGGATGGTTTACAATATATATCGGGGTGGTTAATCCGCCGCCAATAAGCCGGGCTACTATTTTTAACTGGTCGGCCAGCTTGTTTGTGTTCACGGCAGGGTATTGCGAGGAAAGAGTAAGTTGTGCGTTATAAGCGTTCTGGATCTTCGCCCGGTATATATTGCTTTGGTCTTTCATTAACCGCAAATACGTAAGCTCACGGCCATAATCATTGTTGGGAGCCGGGTCGGTAGTTTCACCAATTATTTGTACTAATGATGCGGGATCCGAAACATTATAACCCATATTGATCGAAGGCCCCTGTAAGGAAAACGGGAGCGTAGAACCAATTTGAACTGCCAGCGGGTGTTCCATTACCCCGTTGTTTAAAGGATAGTTTTGAGGGTAGTTAGGGTAAGTAATATCCAACTCCCTTCCCAGCCAACCGGTGTCCAGGTATTCGTTAGAACCTGAGCCGGAGAACCAAATATCAGTAGCTCTAAAATGACTGAAGCTGGGGTTAGGATACGATACTCCCTGCACGATGGTCATATTACCAGTATCGTATAAATTTTTTAACTCTGTCATAGCCGGGTGCATACCGGTAGCTGTGCTGCCATTTAGCGGAAGAATATTTGCCTGGGGCACTATCACATTGCCGCGGGCTGCATTCAATTCTGCATACTTATCAATGGGGATGATCATGTTCAATCCATCGTTACCGCCGTTTTGCTGAATAATGACCAACACCTTACCGCAGTTTATCAGGCTCTGGCCCATCATATCAATCATTACATTGCCGGTTGATTCAGACGCAAAAAGCGGAAGGCCATTGAGGAGCAGCGGGGCACTGGCAGCGGTGGTTGTTTTTATAAAATCGCGGCGTTTCATGCATTGTGTTTTAGTGGTGTGGGAAGAAGTTACTGGTGACACGGAAAAGTGAAACAGGATACATAAGCGAACTATACCTTAAATGTTTGATGGTTTCACCCTAATGGTAAACATCTCACGTCGTTACATCAACTGGTATTCGGCTAACTGTGTTATTTCAGAAATAAGGCGTTTCAAGGCATCTTCAACGGTTTTACGTTTGGTGGCGTCCGTTGGTGCAGCGATATATGCGTTCCAGGCTGTAGTCCAGTACCCATCGGTTGTTTGATTGTATAAAAGCGTTCTTCCTTTTATGAGGTCTTTTTGCGCCTGGCTTAAATCCACAGGTAACAAAAATTTTATACATACAGCGGTTAAGGCATTTGGATCAGCGGCAATCGTATTACCAAACTGCTGCGCAAAAGCTATTGTATCAATACCAAACCTGCGTAACGTGGTGCCGGAACTGGTGATAGGACTGATGGTATGTGTATTTACCATATCGCGAACATAGGCAAAGCGCTTCTGCGCAGAATTAGAATTGATCCAGTACTGATGATAAGCAGGAGTTTGATAGTAAGCATTCCATCCCGAAACATTGGGGATGCTCCCCATCTGCTGTTCCATGCCGGCGCTGTAGGTATCATTATACCGGCTCCAGATGCGGTATTGCCATTCAATATTCGCATCGGCAGTATTCACGTTAAAACAATTTAAGGTGCCTGCCACCAGGTCGAACGGTGATTTTATATAAACCCCTTTATTGGCGGCGTCAAAAAAATGCTCGCTTTTAAACAGTTGCTCCAGCACAGGTTTTATGTTCCAGTTATTAGCAACGAATGTTTGCGCCAGGGGCACAATCACATTGGTTTCTATGTTGGCATCAATATCATAATATACAAAATAGCGGTATAGCCTGCGGCAGATGTATTGGCTTACTTCCACCTGCTTTGAAAAGATCATGTTGATGAGCGCATCCAGCTCATTAGCCCCGGCAGCTCCCGTTTGACCTGTGATAACAGTATTATTAAAGAAAGCGGAAAATGTTTTGTTGCCCTGCCTGTGCAAATTCGATTCAAAATTGGTAACCATGTTGGCCGTATTCAGGTTCCTGACCCGCCAGCCGGTTACGACTTTAGCCGCTTCTACCACATCATTTTGCGTATAGCTATTATCTGGGTCATCCTTTCCCAGGGTAAAAAGCTCCATTAGCTCACGGGCAAAATTTTCATCTGGGGCGGTAGCGCTGTTTTGCTGGTTATTCAGGTAATACATCATCGCCGGCTCGGTAGATACCGCACGGATCAGTGTTTTAAAATTACCCAGCGCACTGTCCCGAAACAGTTTTAAATAACGATAAAAAACCCTTGCACTGTTAGTATTGATGTATTGATTGGCTGATTGGAAAATGGTTTCAAAATCAATTGGCATTAAGTGGTACCAGAACCAAACCATTTTTTCGCGGATGGTGGCGTCACCATTCAGCACAAGGCCAAATGACCAGCGGCGCAACGCATCCATGCGGTAGTGATTGGAAGTTTGCCCTGCAGGACTTGTTGGGAAAAAACTAGTTGTCCAATCAGCGCCTAAAGCCAACCCATTTTCATCGGCAGAGGTAGCATTTACATTTTGATACCAATTTACCGGTGGCGCCGGTGGCGTAGTATTAATATTGAGAACAGCATCTACCGCTGCGGAGGGTGTTAGCGTTAATAAGGAATCTACCCAGGGTTTCTTCCAGCCATAATTGGTGCGGCGTAAAAGGTGCAGCACCTCCCACTCTGTCCATGGACCGGTGTAAGGAGTAAGGCCACTGGTAATATTACCAATGCGCACAACAGGGTCGGTATCCTCGGTACCAATTTTATGCTGAACTATTTCAGGACTATAATGCCGCGGCGTTAGCTTTTTACGGCTGTATTTTTTAAAAAGCGGATCATTAGTATCGCCATCAGGAGCATCTGTAACAGGGGAAGTAGTAAACGCACGTAAGAAACTCCTTCTTGTAGATTTTTTGTCTCCCATAAGTAACCTGATTTTAAATTGAAAGTGAATGTAAGGGGATAGAAGAAATTTACAATAAATGTGCAACAAGCGGGTTTATCCATATGTTTTCGGTGAAATGCGTAATTCTTTGGGCAAAATCGCGCCGCCGCCATTAACCAGCACCGTACTTTTTAAAGAGCACCTGTCTTATAAAGCTTTTTTGGTATAGTTTGCCCAACAGTGGGCCCATGGGCTTTTCCACCAGCGAAAGTGTGACGCTTTCAACTACCTGAGCAATGCAGGGGATACCTTTCAATGGCATAACAATATAGATATACCTGGTGCAACCAACGCAAACTATGTAGCTGCAATTACCGGCCACTATATGGTTATTGTTACTATATAGGCAGCGCATCGCAGCGTCACAGTAGTTTTAAAGTAACTGCCACGTATAAAAGGGCCTTAAATAGTAGAAACAGTTCTGCTAATGCAGTAAGGTGCCTGCAGACGCTTTAAACTGTTTTGTTGAGGAGCGTCCTTTTCAAAAATAACAGGCCCCGTGCTATAAACGCAGAAAAGCCATGACTGGCTTTTTGCTTGGAAAAGGTGGAAGTATAAAATCAATTGAAAACTGTATCAGTACGCACAGAGCCAGGTAGCAAAAGCTACAACTGGCAGTATGAAATAACCTATAAAAGAGATAGGTGTTAAACCGCTTTTTTTACGTTAAAGGCGTTAAGGCCTTTTGGTCCCTGTTCCACTTCAAAGCTTACTTTGTTGTTCTCTTTGATAGGCTCCGTTAACTGGTTGGCATGAATAAAAACGCTTTCACCGGTTTGAAGGTCTTTGATAAAACCAAAGCCCTTTGCCTCGTTAAAGAAGCTAACTACACCCGTGCGTACAGGGTTATCATCTTCGCCGGCTACATATTTGGGAACCCCTATCTGCATGTCCTCTGCATTAAAGGTTTTCATTTTTTTGGGATCGGGCGGGGTAGATGAAATGTTGCCATTTTCATCGATATAAGCCATCATGTCGTCAAGCGATTTGCCTTTTTTTGCACCCGCTTTACGCTCTTCCATTTTCTCAGCCTTCTCTTGCTTGTCTTTTGCCCGTTTTTTTTCTTTTTCTTTTTTTCCGAAAGTTTCTCCTGATCTGGCCATAGTTACTACTTAATTTTTAATGTGGGTAAAGGTCGGGAATTAAGGGCAAAATAACTAAACTTATACTGATACATAACAAAGGTTTAGGGTTGCTGTAGTTACGTAAAATAAGCCGCTGAAATAACCCGCACCCGCGATTGTCTGACTGATATTTACTACAGTTTTACCTGCTATAAATGTCTCCTTATTTTGCTACCCGCCAGTAAAAATGGGCTTAAAATTTTTTCGGAAATCAACATTATGTACGTAGTTGACGGCACTTTTACAGAAGGCTTAACCCAGCAGAAAAAGCAGCTGCATACACTTACCACCGCCATGGGGTTTCGGTAAAAACTATTAGAAAAGATAACTTCCACTAAACAGGGAAAGATGAAAGCAACTACCTGGGAGAAGTCTCTGGTAGCTACTGCAAGGAATATAAGAACATCATGAAGTATAGCAAACCCTGTTTTTTATAAAATAGCCGGTTTTAATGCTCTGCGGGCAAAGGTGGTAGTTGGTTCCAGTAGTGTAACAAAACAGGCTAACCTGCCTGCTGTTTTTGCAGAAATTATTTCAGATGCTTTTCAAAAAAGGACAACGTGCGTCCCCAGGCGAGTTTTGCCGCGGCTTCGTTATACCTGGCCGCCGATGTATCATTGTGAAACGCATGTTGGGCTCCCTCGTACAGATACTGTTCGTATGTAACCTTGGCATTTTTTAAGGCTTCTTCATATGCCCCCATACCGGCATTTACTCTTTCATCTACCCCCGCATAATGCATCTGAAGAGCTGCTTTTATTTTAGGTGCGTCTTCCAGGGCAGGTTGCCGGCCGTAAAAAGCAACAGCCGCTTTTAACTCCGGAACATTTACGGCTAAGGTGTTAGCCATAGCGCCACCCCAGCAAAAACCAACACAACCCACCTTACCATTGTAATCTTTACGGGTGTTTAAATAGGTAAATGCGTTTTTAAAATTCTGCAGGTTGTTTTCTGCTTTTAGCTCACTGAACCACTGGCGGCCTTCGTCTTCATTAGCTGGCGTTTTGCCCAATGCTGAAAGTGCATTGGGTGCAATAGCAAGGTAACCCGCTTCAGCAGCCCTTCTTGCCACATCTTCTATGTGTGGCGTAAGTCCGCGGTTTTCGTGAATAACGATGACTGCCGCATATTTTTTTTCTGCTTTTGGCCGTGCTATGTAGGCAGCCATTTCATTGGGCACACCGGGATATTTAACCGTCTCTGTAAATAAATCATCATTTGCCGTTTGCGCGGCCACGGCATAATTACTTTCCAATAGTGGTAGAACGGTCATAGCCGCCGCGGTACCACCAGCAAGAATGGCCAGCCGTTTTAGAAACTCCTGCCGGCTCAAAGGGCGGTGGGTATACTCATCGTACAGGTTAATAATCTGCTGATCCATGATTAGGAATTTATTTGAAGGTACAATAGACAAGGTACCCTTTGGTAACCTAAATCCTAAGGGATAGGTTCCTTTTTTCTTAGGGGCTAAAAATAGTTTTATCAGTAAGCTGTATCAGGCATTTTTTTCGTACATACTTATTGTACCTGGATAGCGGGGCGGGAAAGCCCCTTTATCGTCTGGGTAATTTTGTTAGCACCAGGAGAACATCTAAAATATTTATATGAAAGTCCTTATTGTATTTCTTCTTTTTCCATTTGCTTCTTTTACGCAAGTGCAAGCAGTTTCATATCATGTTAACTTACCATCGTCAATAGAAATCGGGCCACTGCCTGTTCTGGAAACATCTGCTACCAAGCTTTCACTCGGCTTTGTAGCCGGCGATTCTGGTGCGTTTATAGAGCTGAGCGGCTCTGGATGGGGTGCGACTACTATAAGCCTGGGCAATGAAGCCATTTTTTTATTTTCAAATGATGCGACTGTTATCGTAAAATCAATGGAAGTGCAGGGCTTTGATGCAGGCAGTGGCACCTACAAACACCGTTACGCGGTAAGCCCTGGCGACGTAGAGACATTAAGCCGGTATAACCTGATCGGTATCCGCAAGTACAGCTTCCGCGATTTTAACGACCTTGCCATACCCCGCCAAAAGGCAGAGCCTATCAAAAAACTTAGTGCGTCCTTTTTAAAGGAACTTTCAAAACTCAATACCGCTAAATCTGCACGCTTATAAGGAATAGGGGCTGCGGGCGGTGTAACCTATTCCTGTCAACAGTGTTGGCATCTATAGTTATTTCCTGTTGCAGGTTTTCCATTTTCATTCTAAGTTATAAAAATCCACTTCTGACATACAAATCGTGCTAAGCAGGATTCAACTGCCTGTCGTTATTCTTCTTTAACTTGTTAGCATAAATATTTTGTATGAGAAAATGGCTTCCTTTCCTTTTTAGTATTTTAACCCTGCCATCAATAGCGCAAAAAACCTATATCCATTGCGGCACATTGATAGATGGCGTTGCCGCCGCGCCTAAATTGAACATGACAATCGTCGTGGAAGGAGCTAAAATCGTTTCAGTAGAGACAGGATTTAAACAAGGCACATCCACTGATAAAATTATTGACCTTAAAACTAAAACGGTAACTCCCGGCTGGATTGACATGCATGTACATCTTGAAGGCGAAACCAGTAAAAACCAATACCTTGAAGAGTTTACCTTGAACCCGGCTGACTATGCCTTTAAAAGTGTAGGCTTTGCCGAAACCACATTAATGACAGGCTTTACTTCGGTACGGGACCTGGGTGGCACCGGCGTAAATATTTCCCTGCGCAATGCCATCAATAAAAGATTAATAAAAGGGCCGAGGGTGTTTACAGCGGGGAAGTCTATTGCCACAACCGGCGGACACGCCGACCCTACAAGTGGTTACCGTAGCGATCTAATGGGCAACCCCGGTGCCGACCAGGGCGTAATTAATGGTGTGGAAGATGCACGAAAAGCGGTACGCCAGCGGTACAAAGAAGGTTCTGACCTGATTAAGATTACTGCTTCCGGCGGGGTATTAAGCATGGCAAAAGACGGCAGCAACCCGCAGTTTGTAGCCGAAGAACTGGAGGCCATCGTGGCCATTGCAAAAGATTATGGCTTTAAAGTAGCCGCACATTCGCATGGGGCCGAAGCCATGAAGCGGGCCATCCGCGCCGGGGTATCTTCTATAGAGCATGGCACCTATATGGATGATGAAGCCATTGAATTATTTAAGAAACACGGTACGTATTATGTGCCTACCATCACGGCTGGAAAATCAGTGGCCGATTCTGCCAGGATGCCCGGTTATTATCCGGATGTGGTAACTCCCAAAGCATTGGCCGTAGGTCCAAAGATTCAGGCAACATTTGCGAAAGCATACAAAGCCGGCGTCAAGATTGCCTTTGGCACCGACGCTGCCGTGTTTCAGCACGGAAAAAACTGGATGGAGTTTGGCTATATGATTGAAGCCGGGATGCCGGCTATGGAAGCCATTAAAGCAGCCACCGTGAATGCTGCTGATTTATTAGGTATGAGAGACCGGTTAGGAAGTATTGAAGCCGGCAAGTTAGCAGATATTGTAGCCGTTGATGGCGACCCATTGAAAGATGCAACCGTTTTTGGAAAAGTGGTATTTGTAATGAAGGATGGAGTGATTTATAAAGGATCGCAAAAACCGCTTTAGTAAAAGCTTTTTTAATAATAGCTTTAAAGTAACAAAGGATATTTCTTTGTACTTAGCTGCATTGCTACTATCAACTTTCGTTGCGTCGCACTCTTGTACGCTTTGTAATTTTACTGGGCTAAAATCTTAAAAAGCCCGCACTAAAAGTGTTTTATCATTTTATTAATGTTCACCTGCAATTATACAAGTATAGCTGCTAAATAAAAATCTTATTACTGAGGAATCTGGCAATAGAACGATTTGTCAACTCACGGCTTATTGACACATCAATAGCTGCACTATCTACACAAACATTAAACAGCCATAAAAACACTGATGGTATAGTCTTTTATGTTTTTACCTCATCATCTTAATAGTATGAAAATAAACGCTGCATCACTAAAAACATAAACCATGGATAGCATTAACCAACAGCAACAGGAAGAAAATCATAAAGACTTACAAGGCAACGAAGCCGGTAAAAAAATAAAAGAGCTGGCAGGAAAAACCAACAGCTGCTTTTTTTGTACTGCCATAACCCCCGGACAGCCAATAAACACAAGGCCTATGGCCGTGCAAAAAATGGATGAAGAAGGTAACCTATGGTTCTTAAGCGCTAATGACAGTCATAAGAATGTAGAAATAGCAAAAGACAACAGGGTGCAGCTTCTTTTTCAGGGGTCTGCGCACTCCAATTTTTTAAGCCTGTACGGCGTGGCTACCATCTCTACCGACAAAGAATTGATTAAAGAACTCTGGGAGCCTATTTTAAAAACATGGTTTACCGGTGGTATTGACGACCCTCGGATCACGGCCATTAAAGTAGAAACCACAGAGGGGTATTATTGGGACAATAAACATGGCGATGCTGTAGCATTTGTAAAGATGGCAGCCGGTGCTATAATGGGCAAAACGATGGATGATTCTATTGAAGGCAAACTCACTGTATAACCTTGTTTGTTTCTGGCTAAAAGGGAAACGGTATCCTGTTTTGGGATGCCGTTTCTCTTTCTCCCAGTGGCGGATGCTTATGTAACGAGCCTTTAATGGTAACTTCTTAAAAGAAGCAAAAGTGTCCCTGGCATTTGCTATAAAAGGTGGCTCCGTTTAAAATAAGAGCAAGGTTTCCGCTCTAGTTTACAGAAGTAACAATATAGCTTCCTTATATATTTATGATAAGTACTTCGCCACTATCGGCAACCTTCTTCCAACGCCAAAGGCTTTTGTGCTTACCCTTATGATGGGACAGAACTGTGCCCGCTTGTATTCATTCATATTCACCATCTTTAAAATTCTATTTACCAAAGCTGCATCATAACCTTGCGCAATAATTTCTTTTGGCCCCTGGCGCAACTCAATATAATTATACAACACCCGGTCTAAAACTGGATAATCAGGAAGACTGTCAGAATCTTTTTGATTAGGTCGTAATTCTGCCGAAGGCGCTTTGCTTAAAATATGTTCCGGGATAATTTCTCCGTTGCGGTTGATGTAACGGGCCAGTGCGTAAACCTGCATTTTGTATAGATCTCCCAACACACCTAAGCCTCCCGCCATATCGCCATACAGCGTTCCATAGCCTGTAGCCAGCTCACTTTTGTTAGATGTATTAAGTAAGATGTAGCCAAACTTATTGGCCAGGGCCATTAATAAATTTCCCCTTACACGGCTTTGAATATTTTCTTCTGCCACGTTAAAGGGCAGGTCGCCAAAAATAGGTTTTAGTGAAGTGGAAAATTGATCAAAGAGTTCTTTGATGGTAACAATATCATAGCGGTTATCCAGGTTCTTACTTAACTGTTCCGCATCGCTTACCGAATGCCCCGAAGAATACTGCGAAGGCATCAGCAGAACATGCACATTCTCTTTGCCTAAAGCCTCAACAGCAAGGGCCTGCACTACGGCACTGTCAATACCACCGCTGGCACCAAGCGTTGCTTTTGTAAAGCCCATCTTTTGAAAATAATCGCGGATGCCCAATACCAGTGCGCAATAAATTTCGTGCATGTTTTTATCATCGGTTAAGTAGGCGATGATGTCGGAACCTTTGCCTACGTCGGCAGCGGAGTAATAATACACTTCACCCCGGCCCGGGCCAGGTTGCGGAGGGGGGGCTGGCGCAAGCGGCCCTTTTTGCTGTGCATCGCTGTTATCTCTATTTGTATCAAGAGGCGATGGTTCAATAACTGTGGTAGTGTTTTCATTACTTACTTCATGCGGCGCTACGGGCTCTTTTAATTGCGTTGGACCCGTAAGGTGTAATGCCTCTTCTTCATTAGTGGTGGGCTGTACGTCGGCAGTTCCTCTCTCTCCCTTTGCTGGAGAGGGGCCGGAGGCGAGCTCATACAAATAATAATCTTCTTCGAAGTAAGCCATATCTTTTACACAGTTGCCTTCTGCATCGTAAACCAAACTGCCGCCATCAAAAACAATCTCGGTTTGGGAGCCAACCGCATTACAATACAACATGGGAATCTTGTACTTGTCAACATGCGCTTTCATAATACTGTTTCTAACAGTATCCTGTGCATAATTGTAAGGCGAAGCAGAAAGATTCAGCATTACATCCGGGCTTTCCTTTATCAACATTTCCATTGGTGTTTGGCGGTACAAAGGATTATCGCCTAAATTCCAGATGTCTTCGCAAATAGTGACGGCTAATTTTTTTCCTTTAAACGGAATGCACTTCCATTCAAAGGCCGGTTCAAAATAACGGTTCTCATCAAACACATCATAGGTTGGCAAAAGGGTTTTGTGTATCTCCGCTTTTATCTCGCGTTCATGCAAAAGAAAAACAGCATTAAATAAATCTTTGCCTTCCCGCAAAGGGTTCCTGGCAGGGCTTCCTATTAATACACCAATGGTATCAGCATGTTCTTTTATGGTATCTATCGCCTCGTAACATTGGTTGATGAAGTCGTGGAATTCAACAAAATCACGGGGAGGATAGCCACATACACAAAGCTCCGAAAACAGCACCAGGTCCGCACCGGCGGCTTTTGCTTTATCAATGCCGTCAATTATTTTTTTGGTGTTAGCGCTAAAGTTGCCAATATGGTAGTTTTGCTGTGCAAGAAAAATCTTCATCTTCGTTAATAGTTGTGTAGTTTCCAAAGGTCAGTAATAATTCAAAACCAAAGCCGTTTATCCCCCATGCGTTTCATAAGTTTAGCCATCGTGTTGCTTCTTTTCTCCTGCAATAATAAAAACGAGGCGCCCGATGTTTCCCGCATTAAAACTGATGTTACCATCCACCGCTTTGATAAAGACTTTTTTTCGATAGATACTTTACAGTTGCAGGCTTCGCTAACAAAGCTCGAAGGTGCCTACCCTGCTTTTCTTCCGTTGTACTTTAAATTTTTTGCACCGGTGAGGGAAATGGCGGCGCAGCAGGCCATTCCGTTTGACAGTGCCCTGGTTCAATACATTCGTTTCATCAAGCCACTTTATCAATCGGTAACACAAAAATTTGCGGATGTTAGTTCTATTGAAAAAGGGCTGGAAGAAAATCTGCGTTATGTAAAACATTATTTTCCGCAATTTGCGTTGCCGGTTGTACTTACTTCCGTGGAAAGCCTGAACCCTGAGAACCCTACCGAGATTTATGGCACTACCTATTACCACGATACTCTCATCATCAGCCTGCAAATGTTTTTGGGAAAAGACTATCCGGCTTACGATCCGAGCCAATACCCCGATTACCTGCGCCGCCGTTTTAGTGCGGAATACATTGTTCCTAATTCCATCAGAGCCATTGCCGGCGAGTTGTATTTAGACAGCAGCCAAAGCGCCTCGCTAATTGAGCAGATGATTGAAAAAGGAAAGCAGTGGTGGCTGATGAAAAAGTTTTTACCCGATACACCTGACAGTTTAATTACGGGTTATTCGGCTGCCCAAACAGAATGGGTGCAAAAGGAGGAAGGCAACATTTGGGGATACATCAATCAAAACGAAAAACTATTTTCTATAGAGCTGCCTGCTATTCAAACTTATATTGGCGAAGCCCCATTCACGCAGGCCTTACCACATGATAATTATGGCGGTGGCGCACCGGGCAATATTGGTCCGTGGGTGGGGTGGCGCATTATTTCAAAGTTTGAAGAGAAGAATGGAAAGCTTACTGTTAACCAGGTTTTACGTACAACGGCAAAGAAGATATTTGAGGAAGCGAAATATAAGCCGAAGTAGTTGGTGGTTTACTATTGTTTAGATTTGATACCTCTCTTACTGTTGATCGCTATCAAAATCAAATGCTATATTTTTTGTTACCAGCGCAGGAGTATCTATTGGGCTTTTGTTGCGTCGCACACTTGTACATTCTTATCGGTAAGCAGCAAAAGAAATCCTTGCGCTACTTGGTATTGATTATTAATTGAGTTTGGAGCAAGAACATGCGTTAATTAACTGTTAGCGGTCATTGCAGAGCGACACCCAACCGACTAATAAATAAAAAAGATCAATGATAATTTGTACAATGAAAAAATATTTCCGGCAAAGGTTAGCTTTTACTTTTCTTTCAATACTTATTTTTGGCACTTCCTGCAACGGACAAGTTGCAAAAGATCTACCAAAAGAAAAGGCAAGGGAAACACAAATAGTATCTGACGGACAGCCAAAACTTATAAAAACCCAAGGCTCACAAAAAAGCGACAATGTTAATAGTAGTTTGCAAGACAAAGCAGGTAACCTGTGGTTTGGCACTACGAAGGAAGGCCTTTATAAGTACGACGGCAAGGTGTTTACCCAATTTACAGTAACCAATGGGCTAATCAGTAATAAGGTTTCCAGTATTTTGGAAGATAAAGATGGTAAGATTTGGATAGGGACTGACGTTGGACTTTGTCTTTACGATGGTAAAACATTTTCCAAAGTCCCAATCCCTGTAAGAAAAGATCTGCCTCCCAACAAGTACCACAACACGCACAATGTATTCAGTATCATGCAGGACAAAGGCGGGAAGCTATGGTTCGCCACCATTGATGGTGTTTATATCTACGATGGCAAGACCTTTATTCCGTTTATAATTAAAGAAGACGGACCTGGTTTTATGAGCAGTAACCATAATGTGGAATATATTTTAGAAGATAAAGGGGGTAACATATGGTTCGGTGGGCGGGCTACTGAAGGTGTGTATCGTTACGATGGTAGATCCATAACTAACCTTAAAGTAAACGAACAAAAAGAGTTCAATTGGGCCTGGCCTGCTCTGCAAGACAAGCAAGGAAATATTTGGTTCAGCAATTGGTCCGGAGCCTACCGTTATGATGGTAAATCATTTACCAGGTTTGCAAAAAAAGATGGCTTATCAAGTGATATGGTTATCCGGATTATAGAAGACAAAAAGCGAAACCTTTGGTTTGGCTGCGGTAGTGCCAGAGGTTTTAACAACGGTGGCATTTGTCGTTTCGACGGCAAAACCTTTACATGTTTGACCACCGGGGATGGCCGGGTTAACAACGATGCTTGGACAATTTTGGAAGATAGAAAGGGTCATTTGTGGGTCGGCACAAGGAACACAGGTTTGTGGAGTTACGATGGAAAATCATTTACCCATTTTACAGAAAAACATGAAGAAGTCAATACTTCTCCTTTAATGCCTTTTGGAAGACAGTAGAAAAGTGAGGATTGAGCTTTACAATGGAGCTGCTTATATTAATTTTCAACAGCAGACATTGGTGAGCACAAGCAACGAAACGCTAACATGCGGTTTATGCAGTGGAGGCGAACGCGCAGGTAACAAGCTATTTATTTACTAATCTGCCTTATATCTTTAGCACGAACTAAGGGAAGGGTAATGGCACCAATGCATAAATACCCTTCCGTTGTGCGAAACCTTACTCGTAGTTCAAAGCATCTAACATGAAGTACAAAATATTTTTCGCTGCACTTATTATAACTGTATGTTCAAAGGCTTCTTTTGCTCAGGTAAATAAAAATAGAAATTCAAAAAGCGCTATCATTTGCCTGACCTACGATGATGGTTTGGAGACACAACTATCAACCGTTATTCCACAGTTGGACTCTTTAGGTCTGAAAGCTACCTTCTTTTTGAACTCCATTCAGGGTTCCTCTCAATCCGTTCTAATCGGCCAAACACCTGAAGCGGTTCTGGGGTGGACGAGTGCTGCCCGGAACGGACACGAGTTGGCAAACCATACCCTATTTCACCCTTGTCCTGAAAAATTAGGGTGGGAAAAAAAGGTTGCAATCGACAGTTATACCATTGATAAAATCATAGAAGAAATTAGCACCCAAAACGCTATCCTATCACTCTTGGACCCGAAAAGAAAAACACGGTCTTTTGCCTTTCCCTGCAATAATGTTTTTGTTGGCAGTACGGATTATTCCAAGGTTATCAAAGACAGAGGGTTGGTACGATTTGGCCGGGGAGGCGGGGATAGCAATAGCGTCATTACCAATTTTAGAAATTTAAACACCATGCAAGTTCCTTCCTGGCATGTATGGACCGGAACAACGCTTCAGGAACTTATCGCCTTTGCCGAAAAGGTAAAAAGAGCAGGGGGCATGGGTGTATATCAGATACACGGAGTCGGTGGACAAGTTTTTCAGATAAGCACAGAAACGCACAAGGCATTTCTGGCGTATTTAAAAGACCATCAGGAGGACTATTGGGTAACAACTTTTTCCGAAGCAATGGAATTTATTACTTCTAAACCACTCAACAAAAAGTAGTTAAAGGCCTCGCCTAACCTGAACTGTGTAAAAAACCAAATAAATTTTCAGGGAATAGGCCCTCTTCGCAAACACCTTCCCTGTTGGCGGTAATTCGAACAAAGAGCTTGCTAAACAAAAATTGAAAATACTTGTTAGGAACGACTGTATGAAAATACCTATACTATCCTTCCTGCTGGTTCTCGGCCAGTCAATTTTTGGCCAGTTAAACTCCTTTACCAACCTGTTGCAACAGTATCACCAAAACAAGGGTTTCAATGGTGCGGTTCTTATGGCATCCAACGGCCAAATTGAGTACATGAATGCAATTGGGGAAGCCGATAAGAAAGCCGGACAACGTTTGACGGTCAGCTCGAAATTCAAGATTGCCTCTATGACCAAAATGTTTACGGCTGTTTTGGTGATGAAGCTTGTGGAAGAAGGCAAGATAAGCCTGGAGCAATCATTCGGAAACTACTTCCCCGGTTATAGAGGTGAGGGAAAGGATAAGGTTACTGTTCATCAGCTGCTGACCTATTCCTCTGGTATAAAAAACGAACTAGAGCCATTGGGGATGAGGCCTTACCAGGCAAAGTTTTCGTTGGATGAATTCATTGATAAATATTGCTCGGGGAAACTGGTTATGTTACCGGGTGAAAAAAGTACGTATGGCAATACTGAGTACATTATCCTGCAAAAAATAATCGAGAATGTTTCGGGTAAAAGCTTTGAAAAATTATTACAGGATGTGGTGTTGAAGCCATTGGGGCTGAAAAATACAGGTGTCGTCAAAACCCATTTGAAGACTGGTGAACTGGTTAAGACCTACACTTACCGTGATAGTATAAAGGCATTTGCTGCCGACGCACCTTATTATACTGAGAACTATTTTGCAGCCGGGGCTATATATTCAACCCTGGAAGATCTGCTACATTTCAGTAATGCTCTTTTTCAGCAAAAAATTTTAAAGCCGGAAACTGTAGAACAAATGCTCACCATCAATGAGAAACTGGGACATACCACCTATGGCTTTTGGGGCTCACGGGGCTGGGGCAATATCAATGAACCTTTCTATTATAGAACAGGAGGTATTTTAGGAGCCAGGGCAAACTGGATTTATACTGTAGGAACAAAAAAGACAATTATCGTTTTGAGCAATACAGATGCAACCAACCTGTATGAGCTTTCGGAGCAGTTATATTTATTGAGTGCTAATCGATAATAGATCAAAAGAGAGACAAGCATAATTTGTACACTACCGTTACCGGCAGCCTTATAAAAGGGGGTTTGATGATTAATGTTTTAGCTGACTATCTTTATGGTACAACAGTAACGAAGTAAAGCGATAGAATAAAACATCTCGTCTTCACAAATTGTAAACGTTGCCAGTAAGTCAATCATCCTCACTCAATATTCGAAAGATGAAGCATTTACTAATTCTTATTATTTGCTTACACTCTTTGAGCATTTGCGGGCAGGAAGTAAAACCTGACTTTGACGGGCACAAATGGGAAGCACCTTATTATCTTCCGGTCCCAAAAGACTGGACAATAGAGCGGTTTCTTATTCCCATCTCTTTTGCTCCTCAAATTCCCTACAAAGGAGTGGAAGATATTCGCTTCACTCCCGGCTGGGGCAATGTAAAAAGCGGCGACTATTGGAGTTATGCTTTCCTATGGTATCTTGATGGAAGCCCTAAAACAGATGCACGAATAATTGCCAGTAATTTAAAAGCGTACTACACCGGCTTAGCTACGGTTAATGTTGACAGTGCAAAACTTAAAGCTCTCCCCGAAAACGTTAAGGCAGTTGCCACATCTTTCAAAAACGCGCCAGCCAGCAAAGGAGATTTGAAAACATATACCGGTACAGTTGCTATGCTTGATTATATGCAATTGAAACGGATAACACTTAACTGCATAGTACATGTAAGGTCCTGTTCAAAAGAAAACAAAACCATCATGTTCTACCAATTATCACCCAAGCCTCTGTCCCATAACGTTTGGACAGGCCTTAACAAGCTATGGCTGGATTTTACGTGCAAAAAACAGGATACTCCATAATAATATTGCCTCTACTTTTCGCTTATGTTGGCGTGGCGGCCAATGACTGTTTGCCGCTGAAAAATAGCAAGCAACGCCGTATGATTCATATCCAGCTTAGTAATCAAGTTTTGCCTGCACCATTACAGTGGTCAGAGCATTTCGGCGTAGCATAAGTTTGTAGTGTGAGATATTTGCTTCTTTTTGTTACCCTCCTTACTTTATCCTGCAAACAACACATGATAAAAACACATGCCTTCCGCCTGAAGCCCGGCGATGACCTTCGCAATGAAATAGAAGCTTATGTAAAAACGGCCAATATCAAAGCGGGATGGATCAGCACTTGCGTGGGGAGCTTAACCGCTTATAACATTTGCTTTGCCAATCAACCGGAAGGAAGCAAAGGCACCGGTCATTTTGAAATTGTAAGTCTTGTTGGTACCCTCTCCGTCACTGGCTTACATATCCATATCAGCCTGAGCGATAGCACAGGTAAAACTACCGGGGGCCATTTGCTGGACAGCAACATCGTTTACACTACGGCCGAAATAATTATTCAGGAAGATGATGATTTTGTTTTTACCCGCGAGAAAGATGGCAGCACGCCATGGGAAGAACTACAAATAAAAAAGAAGTAAGGAAGGCTTTTCAACTATTCATTTGATGTATTGTTTTCCTTATCAATGGAGAGCTTATCACCAACAGATGTTGACCGTATCATTGAAATGGCCTGGGAAGACCGTACCCCTTTTGAAGCGATTGCGTACCAGTTTCAGTTACCCGAAAGTGAAGTGATAACACTGATGCGGCAACAACTGAAAGCATCAGCGTTTAAACGCTGGCGCCGCCGTGTGCAGGGCCGCACCACCAAACATATTTTTAAAAGGAGCAACGAAGTCACCAGGTTTAAATGTAACCGCCAACGTGCCATTACAGGCAACAAAATTTCAAAAAAGAACTACTGAAAGCAGCTACTGATCTCTTCAGGTAAGATCAAAGTGCTGTTTACAGCGCCTGGCCCTAATTGCCTGCGCCGTTAGGTAATTGATACCTCCCGGTTGATGCTTCAATTAAGGAATGGGGCCCCCTTGCCTGCTAGTTTTACCGAATACAAAAAAGTCATGCAAAAATATACTACAGCTGTTATTTTACTAACAGCACTCACCCTATCAACCTTTGCACTTGCACAAAATACCAAAGCAACTACCGATTATTTAAAAATACCGGGGCCGATTGCATTTGAAAACAAACTGTATCACTTAAGCTGGAGTTCACATCCTGCAGCCAACTTTTACAAACAGGAATACACAGTAAAAGGGAACCCCGCAAACCATTATTCCAGCATGATACTATTGGATGCAGTAACCGGTGATGCTACCATAAAAAATGTTGCCGGTGCAAAAATCAGCGAGCTAAAGAAACTGAAAGAAACAAATCCTTTTGTTAACTATGAAGCCATTGAGAACCCAAAAACAGGCGAGTACATTATTGACTTCCTGGTAACGGCCAATGCGCCTGATGGAACCATCTCTATTGCCGAGCGAAACGTGTACCGCTACACCTCCTTCACAGATAAAGCTAACAACAAAGGTGTTTTACTGTTTGGTGTTAGTACCCGGGGTTATGGTACAGAGGTTACAAAGTTTTTATCGGCTTTAAAAATGTCCCGAAAAGATATGACGACTAAGGTGGCACAATTCAAAATGCCTGAGCCGACAATTACAAAATAAACCTGAGTAAAAGGAAAGCAGAAAAAAGCTTCCGGTTATGGGCACCTAAATAAATAAGAATGAACACTATTAAGCTTCGGTTACAACAAGTTGTAATTACCTCTGCTTTCTTTTGCTGCTTCGCCTTTAATTTCCCGCCGCCGGGTAAGGAATCAGTAGCAAAAAGCAAAGGGTCCGCAGGGGCTGTAAACGACAGTGTAAATATAAAAGCCAACATCGTTGCATTCCTGCGCTGGTATAAGACCAATTTAAATAAAGCCGCCAGTTTCCCCCTTTTATCAAAGGATAGCCAGGATTATTTTATGGTGAATAGAAAAGCGTGTACCGCTTACCTTGCCTTTCTAAAATCGAGCAAATACATTTCTACGAAGTACATCGGCTACTGGCAACGGTATTTTGATGACAAGGCAGCAGACCTGAAAAAAGAAAAGATCAGGTCGGACGTACCGGAAGGTTTTGATATGGATTTTGTTTTGATCACGCAGGAGCCTGAACTTATTTTAGATGCGATAGATAGTTTGAAACTCACTGTTGTTTCAATGAATAGAACTATGGCTGTAATAGGGGTCATTCTGCCTTCCGATACTACTGTTGACTATGAATTTGAAATGGCAAAAACAAAACAGGGCTGGCAGATCAACTACATCTCTACTCAAAATTTTGATTGACATCCTTTTTAAAGGAATGAGCAATCTTTCTATACTAAACTGCATGTTTAAAACAATCAGGTGGCCGGTTAAAACTGTTTTGGTGCTGACAGGTATTTTGTCTCTGGTCGGTTGCAGTAGTGGCTACAAAGAAAAAAACGGGAAAACCACTTTCAATGGCAAAGAAATTAACGATAAAAGCTTCATCGTACTAAGCGATGCCTTTGCCAAAGATTCCACTACGGCTTATTATAAGGAACAGCCCTTACAGAATGTCGATGTTGCCAGTTTTGAAGCGCTGGATATTCATTATGCAAAAGACAAAAGCAAGGTTTATTACTGTGATGAATACCGGGAGGGCCAGAATTATTACTTAACTAAGCGTCAAACTATTTTAGAAATTGAAAAAGCGCTGCCTGCCACATTTGTAAGTTTAGATAACGGTTATGCCAAAGACCACCTTAACGCTTATTTTGAAGGAAAGCGGTGCCCTGTGAAAGATGTGGCAACCTTTACAAGTATCAATGCCCATTTCGCAAAAGACAGCTTTCAGGCGTATTTAAATTGTCAGCCTGTTGCAGGCAGTGATGGAAAAACATTTGAGTTGATGGGTGATAATTTTGCAAAGGATAGGGCTCATATTTACTACTATGCATACATTGGCAATGGACAGCACAACATCTGCATAGTGCCCTGCGATAAGCCGAGTTTTCAAATTTTGGATTATAGGTATTCGAAAGATAAAACGGCCGTTTTCTTTTTAGGCTTTACTATCGCAGGCGCCGATCCTAAAACGTTTCTAATATCATCGTCTGGTTATGCAAAAGATCAAGCTGCTGTGTATTTTGGCTCAAAAAGGATAAATGGTGCTAATGCAGCGACCTTTGAAGTATATAAGGAAAATGATTCGGTTGGCCACGATGTTGTTTTTGCCAAAGATCATAGCTCAGTATATATGGATGATAAAAAGTTAGGTAGTGCCGATGTGCTAAGCTTTAAAGTGTTAGGCGAAAATTACGGCAGCGACAGGGCGCATGTTTTTTACAAGGCGCTAATTGTAAAGGGTGCCGACCCTAATACCTTTAAAGTGTATCCCCATGCTATCGGTGATGCCGATGCCGAAGACATCGCAAACAGATACCACGAAGGGAAAAAGGTAAACAGGAATTAAACGTGGCCTGTTTAAAAAGATAGTGTGAAAGGTTGGGTTACGCTTCTACTTTCTCCGAGATAGCTGGTGATTTGCCATCGCTAATAATACCGGCTGATCATTAAGTACACTATGGGGCCCGAAACCGCTACGTAAAACCACATGGGCCAGGTAATTTTTGCAATTTTTCTATGCGCTGTATTTTCATTGATCAATGCGCGGTAAGCTGTAAATAAAATAAAAGGCAGCGATATGCCAGCTAATAAAATGTGAGTGCTCAATAAAATGAAGTAAAACGTTCGGCTGAAGCCTGCCGCCGCTTTTTCGGTGGCATCTACTACACCATTTCTATCGGTGTCGCCAAACCAGGTGGAGCCCGCAAAAAGATGGTGAGCAATATAGACGATCAGAAACACAACGGACAACCCGATTGCCGCCAGCATTATTTTTTTATGGACTTCAAAAGCGCCCCGTTTAGCAGCCACTAATCCTGCTACTAATAAAACAGATACGATTGAATTGATAACAGCATTAGCCAAAGCTAGCATGTGCGGATCAAAACCCAGGTTAATATCCAGCGTAACTCTTTCCAAAACCGTTACGGCAATAAATACAATAGCAGAAAAACTAAAAATCAAAACCCTTGCTTTCGCATCATTTTTAGCCAGGCTTACATTCATAAGTTCTTTTTCTTTTTAAACAATACAACCATC
>DASQMG010000323.1:0-2938 GCA_035645595.1 Flavisolibacter sp.
ATGGCACCGGAGGGTGAGAATGGCCGGGCGGTAAATGCAGTGAGGCTCTTGTCGAAAGCAACCAACATCACCTTAGATAAAATAATTGAAATCGGTTACAACACTTACCTGTCAGCCTTTGATATTTTATTGCCGCCGCTCATTAAAGCCTACAATGACTTGCCTCAAAACGATCCTGTAAAGGTTGAACTGGGACATCCTATCCACTTGTTACAAGCATGGGATAAAAGCGCTTCGGCAGCCTCTGTAGCAACAACGCTCGCTGTTGAGTGGGCATCCAAACTAGCAGCTAAAATTCCACCCGCAAAAACACCGGAAGCTGCCACCAACGCAATTGGGAATTTCAATGCAATGGCCGAAACCATTACACCGAAAGAGAAGTTAGATTTATTAATGGAAACTATCAGGGACCTGGAAAAATTGTATGGAGGGTGGAACATTGCCTGGGGCGACCTAAACCGTTACCAGCGGAAAAATAACAACAAATTTTCTGATGCAGAATGGAGCCTGCCAGTAGGTTTAGGTCCGGGTACCTGGGGATCGTTACCTTCCTTTATTTCCCGCCGCTACGATACCAAAAAAAGGTACGGTGTATCCGGCAACAGCTTTGTGGCCGCTGTAGAATTCGGAAAGCGCTTAAAAGCAAAAACAATCATGACAGGAGGAGAATCCTTTTTGCCTTCCTCCAAACATTTTACCGACCAGGCAGTTGGCTACATCGAAGGAAAATTTAAGAACATCAATTTTTATAAAGACGATGTGCTAAAAAAAGCGCAACGCACTTACCACCCCGGCGAGTAAACGGTTTAAAGGCGGTGTACAACTTTTCCAAAACAAATTATTTTTTTTACCTTATTTATACCACTTCAATTTGGGTTAGGTTTGCCGCTGTAAGATTTTCTCATGGCTGATTATTTTAAAGATAAAGTAGCTGTCGTTACAGGCGGAACTGATGGTATTGGAAAAGCATTGGTTGAATTGTTATTGATGAAGGGCGCCAGGGTGGCTACCTGCGGCCGCCACCAGGATAAGTTATACAGGCTGCAATCCGATTTTCCCTCCTACCCTTTACATGCCGTGATAGCTGATGTTAGCAGCGAGAACGATTGCCGGCATTTCATTGAATCTACTATAGAGGTTTTTGGAGCCATCGACCTGTTGATTAACAATGCAGGGGTTTCTATGAGGGCACTGCTGAAAGACACATCGGCAGATGTAATTAAAAAAGTTATGGAGATTAATTTCTTTGGCTCTGTGTATTGCACCAGGTTTGCGCTGGACTCAATTATTAAAAAACGAGGTTCTATAGTAGGCATATCCTCTATCGCCGGTTACCGCGGTCTTCCCGGGCGAAGCGGTTATTCGGCTTCTAAATTTGCACTGCAAGGCTGGCTGGAAGCAATACGGACAGAATTATTAGATGATGATGTTCATGTGATGTGGGTTTGCCCGGGCTTTACGGCATCTAACATAAGGGCTGCTGCTTTGAATAAAGATGGGAATGCACAAGGCGAGAGCCCGTTGGATGAAAGCAACTTAATGACCGCCGCAGAAGTGGCTACAAAAATTTTGCGTGCCATACAAAAACGAAAACGAACGCTTGTATTAACCTTCACCGGCAAGCAAACGGTTTTTATGAATAAGTTCTTTCCGTCGTGGAGCGATAAACTTGTTAAGAGATTTTTCTTCAAGGATGGAAAACTCGTTAAATAAATTTCAAAAGTTGATACGGTAAGCTCATCAATTACTTTTTAATTACCTACTTTACATTACACATTTTATCCATGCCTTTAGTTACCTTAACATCAGACATTGGCGAGCAAGACTATCTTGCAGGTGCAGTTAAGGGAAGGCTGTTACGCATTAACCCGGAGTTTCAAATTGTTGACATTACCCATAAGCTTTCACCCTTTAATTATCCACAGGCATCATATGTATGCCGAAACGCCATCAAAAACTTCCCTGAGTTTACTTACCATATTGTGCTGGTTAATTTATTTGAAGAAAAACCCGAACAATTGCTGTTTGCTTTTTATAAAGACCAGTATATAATCTGTGCTGATAATGGCTTGCTGAGTATGATCATTGAAGAAAAACCGGAGATGGTAATTGGTGTGCCACTGGAAAAAACAGCGATCAAAAATACACTTTATTGTATGGATGTAGCGGGTAAAGCTATTACCCAATTAACGAATGGCGAACCTATACAGAACATCGGCATTCCTGATCCGCCTTACATGGAAAAACATCCGCTGCGGCCAACGTTAGGCGAAGACTGGATGGAAGGCCAGATAATTTTTATTGACAACTTTGAAAATGTAATTGTAAACATTACGCAAGACCAGTTTGAACGCCAGCGCCGGGGCCGGCGGTTTAAGATCATATTTCGCCGCGATGAATTTATCGAACGCATTAGCGGTTCGTATGCCGATGTATCGCAGGGTGAAATGCTGGTGCTTTTTAACAGTGCCGGCTATTTAGAAATAGCCATTAATAAAGGCAATGCAGCAGGCCTGTTCGGTTTAAAAGGCTATAGCGAAAGCAGCCAGGCGATGCCCACCGTTATACAGGCCCGCTTATTTTATCAAACGGTAAAAGTCTTTTTCGAATGATCACTTCTTGGAACTATCAATTCGCTGCCATATAAAAATTTTATTGCTGTTATCCTGTTTAAGTACTTTAAATTTCTCGCTAATAATTGAGCGGAAATAGCTGTTTTCTTCACTATTGTAAGAAAAGAAGCCAAGGCGATCGATTTTGCTGACGACAATATCAGGCCTCACTTCTTCCATTAAATATTTTAATTCCTCTATCGAAGTTTTGTTTACATTAAAATATTTAAAAAGATACGGACGACCGAGATTTGTAGGATGTGTTGTGCTCTTGCTTAAAGGATATTGCTGTAAAAGCCAGTACCCAATATGATAGTCTGCAAAAA
>DASQMG010000324.1:0-36741 GCA_035645595.1 Flavisolibacter sp.
ATGAAAGTTTGGAAAGTGAATAACCCGGCCATTGACGGATTATTAAGATTCAAATGGAAATCTAAAAGAGTGGAGGCATTAATAATTAAATTAACCTATCAATTGCTGAAGTAATTACTGGTACGTTGTATAGTAAACTGATATGTAAATTAATCAACGCTATCCTTATTTTGATTTTTCGCTTAGTCTATTTTAAAGAGATGTAGAGCCACGTCACTTTCCGATACAAAACTTACTGAATACATAATCCAATAAGTCTTCGTTATTAACCTCACCGGTGATGGTACCTAAATAATGGAGGCATCGGCGAATATCCAATGCAAGCAGATCACCCGGAATAGCGTTTACCAAACCTTCCGCTACATCGTTTAGCGATATGTAAACTTCCTGCAGGGAGTGATAGTGACGGGCATTAGTAACAATTGTGTTTTCTCCTTGGATTTTTTCATGCAACACGGTGTCAATCATACGTTCCTTCAACACTTCTAAGTGCAGCGTAGATTTAGCAGAGATAAATAGAATGTTGGCTATTCCGGAAAAAGTTCCTCTTACTTCCTTTTCATTCAACAGATCTACTTTATTACCCACTAATAGGAAATTGATGCCCTGTACCTTCATCTTTCCGATCACTTCTTCCAATTCAACAGGGCTGGTTTCATTTACATCAAACAGGTATAAAACCACATTTGCCTGTTTCATCTTTTCTAAACTTTTTGCAATCCCTACCGACTCAATGACATCGGTTGAATGGGTACGAATGCCAGCTGTATCAATCAGGCGGAAAAGGATGCCATCTATATTGATAATCTCCTCTATCGTATCCCTGGTTGTACCTGCAATTTCACTAACGATTGCCCTGTCTTCATTGAGTAAAGCGTTCAACAACGTTGACTTACCAGCATTGGGTTTACCGATAATAGCAGCACTGACACCGTTTTTTATCACGTTACCTAGCTGGAAGGAGTGTAGCAACTTTTGTGTATGAAGGATTGCACCACTCACTAAATTCTTCAGTTGTGTGCGGTCCGCAAACTCTACGTCTTCCTGGGAAAAATCTAATTCTAATTCAATTAAGGCCGAAAATTTTATCAACTCATCACGTAACTCTTTTAAAGACGAAGAGAACCCGCCGCGTATATTATGTAGCGCCGTTTTATGAGAAGCTTCTGTATTGCTGGCTATCAAATCTGCTACTGCCTCAGCTTGTGTAAGGTCAAGTTTACCCGCTAAAAATGCCCGCTGTGTGAACTCTCCTGGCTTGGCTATACGGGCTCCGTTTTTAGTGCAGGCATCTATTATTTGTTGGTGTATGTAAGGCGAGCCATGGCAGCTTATTTCAGCAATATCCTCGCCGGTATAAGACCGTGGATTTTTATAAAGGGATACTACGACCTCATCTAAAATAGTTTCTCCATTTTTCAAATACCCTACATGTAAAGTATGCGAAGGCTGTTTTGCTAAATCTTTAGAAGGAAAAAGGTGGTTTATAATTTCAATAGACTTTGTACCACTTAACCTGATGATGCCTAAAGCTCCGATACCTGGCGGTGTTGCTAGTGCTACAATTGTGTCATCCCATCCTGAAAGTGCTATACTCATGTTCAAAAATAAGGTAGCTGCAAAAAAAATCCCTCCCAGTTAAGCCGGGAAGGATTTTTAAGGTGAGTTATTTGATTTATTGCTCCTGAATCATAAACGTAATCGGCTGCGTGTGATACGAACGTACTTTTTTTCCGTTCTGCTCACCTGGAGACCATTTGGGGCCTCTCTTTACTACCTCGGCAGCGCCTGCTCCTAATCCATTCCCCGGATCGTTCAAGGCTCTTACATCAGTAATGCTTCCATCTTTCTCTACCAAAAAACGAACATTCACTGTATAAGTTCCGGGGTTCATACCATTGCTGGAGGCATCATCAAGGTAACGTTGTAACTGGCTTTCCAAATGACGGCGCCATTGAGCCGCATTTACGGTCGCTTCAATTTCTACCTTTTCAAAAACCTTATTTTCATCTTCCACAGGTTTTGCTTCTACAATCTGCGTTCCCTTATCTACAACCGGCGCCATCAAACCCGGGTCTTTAATACCTTCATTTGATTCAGTAGCAACTACCACTTCTTCCAACTTTTCAATTGGTGGAATTTCCTCCTGTTTTACTTCTTCATCTTTTTTAATCACAGGCGGAGTGAACTTAGCAGTTTCCAATTGTGGTGGCGGCGGTGGCGCTTTCGGCGGCGGTGGAGGTGGTGGTGGCGGTGGTGGTGCATCCTGAATATTCTGAACAACCACATCACGTACTTCCACATCATCATTGTTTGATGGGGCCAGTGCATTGGAAAGAAGGCTTACACCAAAAATCAATACACCGACGCCGGCTGTTATGCCAAGCGCCAAACTAATACGCTTGTTATACTTTCTCCTCAGTTCGTAGGCGCCGTACTCTTTATTACGGCCCTCAAAAACGAGGTCAAGTATATCGGAATTTAAAATTTTATTTGCTTCCATTATTGATTGTTTGTAATTAGATGTTATGGAATACCATTTCCACAAATGACGAAAAATTATTTTCCGCCACCTTTTTGCTCGGTCAACGCAATAGCTTGATTTTCTGTATCCGTAATATCTATCAAAGCGAAGCGCTGAATATTATTGATCGCCATTTCATCTAAAATATCCACCGTGTTTTTATAAGTAGCATCAGAATTGGGTTTTATCACTACAACCAGATCTCTATCTAAAGAATCAGGATGATAGCCAAGGCCCCTGCCCAACTGCATTACATCTGTTTTTTTCTTTTGAATTACGTCACGTATTTCTTTGTAGGTACTGCTTTTAAAGTTAGAACCGTCACCTTCCATCTGGCCCTCGTAATAATAAAGATTATTGTCTTTTGCCATCAGGATAGTCAAGGCACCCGACTGTTTTACCTCGGTTTGCTTTTCCGGATCCTTTTCATCCTTAGGCATAATGAGGCGGGTTGTATTGGGCGTACTCATTGTAGTGGTGAAGATGAAAAAGGTGATGAGCAAAAAACCTAAATCCACCATCGGCGTCATATCTACACGGGTTGACAGCTTTTTAGCTTTTTTGACTCCAGGCCCTTTTTTATGACCACTATCTCCACCGGAGGTATCCATACTTGCCATAATCGAATAGTTTAATTGTTATTTAAGATTCAGCTTGCATTCCTTTGCCCGACTGTCTTAACTTATAAAGATCAGTGCCCGGAGGAACACCTTTTGGATCGGTGATTAACTTATATTTAAAAATTTCATTTGCACGCAAGGCTTCAATCACGCCCTTAAACGAAGGATACTTCGCGTTGTTGTCACCTTTAATCATTACATCCATCTTCTTTCCCTGGAAAGTTTGAATACTGGCTGCTAACCAACGCTGTAGCTCATTGTTGGCGGTATCTACAGGAATACCCTTTTGCTTTATTTTTTCCCACTCCCCAACAGGACGAGCAAATATTCCTTTTAATTCGTTTAAAGGCGAACCAATAGTAGAGCTGGTCACGAACTTTTGTAATTCCCCTTCACTCAATCCCAATTTTGCTTCGTTATTCACTCTTTGAATGAAATCAAGCCGTAGCGCATTATCTTCTTTCTTCTGAAGGTTAACAGTAAGATATACTTTACCAGAAGAATCAAACTGAATCAGCAACGCATCCTGCTCTTTTAATTTGGATGAAGAAACTGAAGTGGGCGTCGTAATTGTCAACGGCTCTGGTGGCTTAAACTTAGTAGCCAGCATGAAGAAAGCAAGGATCAGAAAGGCCACATCTACAAAAGGAGTCATGTCCGTATCTGTACTTTTTCTTGGTATTTTGACACTTGGCATATTCTAAAAAAATTTTGTATTGAGAGTCTGTAGTTGCCTTTATTCCATAAAATCTCTCGCCGTTATTTATACAAAGAAGCAAAAGATTGCGTTAAGGTAAATCCTGATTCATCAATACCATAAGTAATACTATCAATCCGGGTGGTAAAGATGTTATACATGATAAGAGCCAATGATGAGGTACCGATACCCAAAGCCGTGTTATACAGGGCCTCGGAAATACCAACCGCAAGATCACCGGCTGCACCACCGCCCCCGGCTTCACCAAGTGCAGAGAAGGCTTTAATCATACCCATAACCGTACCTAATAAAGCTACCAATGTACCCACGGATGTGATAGTTGATAAAAAAACCAGATTCTTTTGCAGCATAGGCAATTCTAAAGCAGTTGCTTCCTCTACTTCTTTTTGAATAGAAAGAACTTTTTGCTCTGTATCAAGCTCCGGAGCATTCATCATTTCCTTGTAACGGCGCAAACCAGCCTTCATTACATTGGCAACAGAACCGCGTTGTTTATCGCACTCTCTTAAAGCGGCATCAACATCACGGTTAGCCAGGTTAAATTGTACACGACGGATAAAGTCAGCAATTGAACCTTTACCCATTGCTTTAGAAATGGTCATAAAGCGCTCAATAGAAAAAGTAATTACCATTAACAGCATACCAATTAAAAGAGGCACGATAATTCCACCTTCATAAATAGCGTTAAAAGCACCTTTAGGACCTTTGTGCTCTGGCCAGAACCATCCTTTACCAGGAACAGCGAAGTCGGCCGGATTACCCATTAAAAATCTCCAGATACAATAACCGGCTAAGATACAAGCGATGGGCGCCAGCCATGAAATTGCGTTACCAGATTGCTTGGGTTGCATTGATGTACCCTTAGCTGTAGAAGTTGCACTTGCAGTCGGTCTAGACTCTGCCATGATTGTAATTTTTAGTTTTTAAAATGTTGATTTTGATTTGGGTTTCGGTTACAATTCTACTTAAAATTTGAATTGCTTTCTTACGCTCGTTTATTTTTTTATTGCTGCTTTATTTTCTGTGCATAAAATCATCTTGCTAAAGTTAAGGAGTTCATGTTCAATTCACACGCATTCTATACAAACAAATTATTTCATTCATAACGTAACGCCTCAATAGGATTTAATTTACCTGCTTTCATTGCAGGATATAACCCGGCTAACAAACCTACAATGCTACAAATTACTATGCCATAAACAATCCAGTTCCAGGGGATGACAAAATTTGTTTGCAGCAGTAAAGCGAAAAGGTTTCCAAGAGTAATTCCTAGTACTATTCCGATTACTGCACCTGCTAAACTAATTAGCATGGCCTCGGTTAAAAACTGTGCGTGAACAGTAGCTTTTTTACCTCCAATTGCTTTTATTAAACCAATTTCTTTTGTTCGCTCTGCTACCGCTACTAACATAATATTCATTAACCCAATAGCCGCACCTATCAGGGTAATTAAACCAATGATCGTAACTGCCGCAGTTATATACCTTAAGCTGGAAATTGCCTTTTCAGCAATGCTGTTATTTCCCTCCAAGGCGAAATTGCTTTCTTCTGTAACCGCCAATTTTCTTATATTTCTAAAGGTACCTTCCGCCTCGCCCATTGCTTCTTCCACCCTTGCAATTTGCGATGCTTTTACACCAATTGTAAAAGTGCCATATTGAAAATTGCGTACAAGGCTTTTGTAAGTTATTATGACGATGTTGTCTCTGCTAAAACCAAAAGTGGAACCCTTGTTATTTAGCACGGCTACTACACGAAACAAGACATTATTAATACGTACTTCTTTGTTTACGGCCTTACCAACATTATCACCAAAAAGCTTAAGCGCTACGTCATAACCTAGAACGCAGATGTTACCACCCGCTTGTACTTCTCCCCTCGTAAAATTTCTCCCGGCTAAAACACTAAAACCATTTAAATCAAGATAAGCCTCATCACTGCCAAACAGGGCAACAGTTGGATTTGTTTTTTTTGAAGAGGCAGAAACGACATTATTATTACCGGCAAACCCTGCAATACTTAATTGAGATGGGTAGTGAAATAACGCCGCAAACCTCTCTGCTTCTTCCAACGTTATCGCTTGGCCAAGGCTAGATTTTTTTTCCTGCTTTTCACCCTTCCTTTTTACATTCATCTGGCGGTTATTGCCAATACGAAAATTTCGTTCCTTAGCCCGTATAGAAAACCCATTGGCACCGATAGTAGAAAAACTTTCGGTAAGCTTTTGGTTCATTGCACCTATTGCTGTAATAATGCCTACAAGGGCAGTTATGCCTAAGGCAATAATAGCTATAGTAATTCCACTACGCAGGCCGTTGCTGCGAATAGTGCGAATTGAAACTGATACTACGTCTGTTATTTTCATTAAGAAGGGGTTCACTAAATTAGTAAACCCCCTTTATTATTCTTTATTTATTCTTTATCGCTTAAAAATATAACCAATACAATAATAGATTTGGATAGACGCCCAAGATAATTGTGAGTGCTGCCACGCCAATTAGCGTAACCTTAAAAGCGGGAGTTACTTCAATTGCCTGCGCACGACCTTCTTTAAAATACATGGCCTGCAGCAAACGGAAATAATAATAAACAGAAACCGCGGCCATTAAAACAGCAAATACAGCCAGCCACATATTACCTGCTGCCACGGTAGCCTTTAGCATTAAAAACTTTGATAAAAAACCCGCTGTCAGTGGTATGCCGGCAAGTGATAATAAAAAGATAACCAGCGTAGCAGCAACCAGTGGCTGTTGTTTCGCAAAGCCGTTAAAACCTTCGAAAGTGTAATCTTTCATTTTTATCAGCACGGCAAAAATACCGATAGTTGCTAAGGAATAGGCAGCTCCATATAACAACAACCCTTCTTTTGCTTCAGCAGTTAAGGAGTAAACTGCCAACATCATAAAGCCAGCCTGTGCTATAGATGAATAAGCCAGCATGCGTTTAACGCTCTGTTGAAAAACAGCCGTAATATTCCCAATAAACAAGGTAGCAGCTACAATGATGGCAACAGTTAGCTTCCATTCGCTTCCTATATCTCTGAACGCATCGGAAAACAACCGCATAAAGGCAATAAAACCGGCAGCTTTTACCACGGTTGCCATAAAAGAAGTAAATACAGTGGGAGCGCCATCGTATACATCCGGCGTCCAAAAGTGAAAAGGAGCGGCGGATACTTTAAAGGAAAGGGAGAAAAGCAGTAACAACATTCCAGTGCTTAGTAACACAGGCACACCGCTTTTTGATGCCTGTATCAATGCGGTGCTAAAAGTTCCGGTAGCGCCGTAAATCAGGGCAATGCCCATCAGCATTAATCCTGTTGAAAATGCTCCCATCAGAAAATATTTCAGCGAAGCTTCATTACTTTTTAAACTGCGTTTATCACTTCCGGTTAAAATGTATAGTGGTATAGAAATAATTTCAATACCCAGGAAGAGAAGTAGCAAAGATTGAAAAGCAGACGCGATAACAACACCGCTTAAAACAAAAAAAATAAGGGCAAAATACTCAGCGTAACTCACACCTACCTTTTCCATATCCTTCGACGAAAGCAGAAAGAAAACAAGCGTGGAAACAGCAGCAATCAATGTAAACAATAAGGCAAAGTGATCGAACTGCAACATGCCTGTTGTTTTGATAGAAAAGAATGGAATGCCGCGCAATTCCATAGCCGTTGCCACGATAGTGGCCAGCAACAGCAAATGCGCCAACGTACGGATTGCTTTGCCTGACTTCAGTGCAAAACCACTGAACATCATCAATACACCCGATATAGCGGAAAAGATTAAAGCGTTCATATTTATTTGGTAAAGGTCTGCGAGAGAACCTTTGTTGAATTAGTTATAATAGATTGGGCATAGCCATCGGTAATGTTCAGCAAGGGTTGCGGATAAACACCAAAGGCAAACACCATAATTACAAGGATACTCAACGCCAGCTTTTCGCCAAGATTTATATCCTTAGCATTTACAGTCCGCTCATTGGCAGGCCCAAAAAACACTTTTTGTATCATAGTTAATGTATAGACAGCGGCCAGTATAATACTCAACAAAGCCAGCACCGTAAAAACTACATTATACTTGGTCAGAGTTGATCCAAAGATGCCAGCGAACATCATAAACTCCCCCACAAACGCATTGGTTAGCGGTAGCGAAATATTGGCAAGCGCCATAACAACCAGTAAAATAGTGAGTGCCGGTGCTTTGGCAGCAATACCGCCCAACTCCGATAGCTTTCTGGTACCGAATTGCCTTTCTATCAATTCTACTACGATCCATAACCCGATGATATTGATACCATGATTGAACATTTGCATCATTACCCCTTGAAGGGCTAAGTGCGTTTCAGAGAAAATAGCCAAGGCCATTATACCCACGTGGGCAATTGAAGAGTAAGCAATCAACCGTTTTAGATCGTTTTGCTGGATAGCCAGAATTGAGGCATAAATAATTCCGATGACGGCCATTGTTGAGACTACATCTCCCCAAGAATATGCTGCCGTTGACACTACCGGCAGCACCCATCTTATAATGCCATAAACGCCCATTTTTACCATTAACCCACTTAGTACCATAGTCACTGCCGTTGGCGATTGTTCGTAAGTATCAGGTTGCCACGTATGAAAAGGGAAGATGGGCATCTTAACGGCAAAGGCTCCAAACAGTAACCAAAAAGGGAGTGTTTGATTCCATCCTTTTATTTCAGCCAACCGATAAAAAGATTCTATAGAAAAAGACTTATCGGGTGTAAGAAAGTAGAGATATAATAGAGCAATCAACATAAGCACCGAACCCGTAAATGTGTAGATAAAAAATTTAAACGTAACCTGTATTCTTTTTTCTCCGCCCCAGCCGGAACATAAAAAATAAACCGGTATCAGTGCCAGTTCCCAAAAGAAGTAAAACACCAAAGCATCCATGGATGTGAATACGCCCATCAAACCAGCTTGTGTAAGCAGCATCAAACCAAAAAAATTGTTAGGCTTTCTATACGTTGTTTTCCAGGTAGAAATTAAAATGATAGGGTAAGCGATAGCTGTTAACAGGCAAAGAATTTTACCCATGCCATCAAGCCTTAATGCAAAATTAGAGTTGAGTGTACCCATCCACGGCGTAGAGAATTCTAAGGAGGAGGCGTTGGTGGAAGGCATGCTTCCAACTATAGCAAAAGCAAGCGTTATAAAAGAAGCCAATAGCGCCCAGCTACGCACCGTCCTATCTTCCTTAATAAAAAAAGAAGCTAAGCCGCCAAGCAATGGCATTAAAAACAGAAGTAAAACGATCATAAATACAAATTCATTTATCTGAACCAGGATTTGAAAGGTGAATGGGAGGTGTTGAATAGTATCTCCTCAACAGCACACATATCCCGTTCAATCACTTGCGTAAAAAGAATTGCAAAACAAAAAACAGCACCATGCTAACTACCATTAGCAGTACGTAATTACCTACCTGCCCGCTCTGCAGCCAACGCATTTGGCGGCTGCCATAATTCACTAACCTGCCTACACTGTTTACTAATCCATCAATAGTACCTTTCTCAATAAAGCGATTTACGAACCCTCCAAACTTATTCAATGGTGATACGATAATAGTGTCATACAGCTCATCAACATACCATTTATTTACCAACGCTTTTGTAAGCGGGGTTTCTTTTTCGTCGCTGTACTTTTTGTATAACGACCAGGCAATTAAAATAGCTATGATAGATACGGCACTAGTTAATCCTATCAGGATCCACTCAGTTGAATGTGCAATATGTGCACTTTCACCAACAGCAATTACAGGACTTAAAAAGTGACTGAGCCTTTCCCCACCTTGGATAAAAACTTCAGGAATATTGATCCATCCGCCCGCGATTGATAGAAGCGCCAGTATAAGTAACGGCATGGTCATAGCCACGGGGCTTTCGTGAATGTGATGCCGTTGCTCCTCTGTTCCCCTGAAAGTTCCATTAAACGTAATGAATAGAAGGCGGAACATATAAAAAGCGGTGAGCCCGGCGGTAAACAAACCTACTGCCCATAACACTTTATTATGCTCAAAGGCACTTAACAAAATAGCGTCTTTCGAAAAAAAGCCACTCAGTGGCGCAATGCCGGCAATTGCCAAACAACCAATTAAAAAGGTAAAATAAGTAATTGGCAGTTTCTTTCTTAGTCCACCCATGTATCGGATATCTTGCTGCCCGCTTACAGCATGAATAACAGAACCTGAGCCAAGGAACAGCAGGGCTTTGAAAAAGGCATGGGTCATTACATGGAAAACAGCCGCTGTATAAGCGCCCATACCCAGCGCAAGGAACATATAACCTAATTGACTTACCGTTGAATACGCCAATACTTTTTTGATATCGTTTTGTCGCAGGGCTATAGTAGCGGCAAGTAATGCTGTTGCCCCACCGATGATGGCGATAACATTTAATGTAAGCGGCGCGGCCGTAAATAAAATGTTGCTGCGGGCAATCATATAAATACCGGCTGTTACCATAGTTGCCGCATGGATTAAGGCAGATACAGGTGTAGGACCAGCCATCGCATCGGGCAGCCAGGTGTACAATGGAATCTGTGCGCTTTTACCGGTTGCACCTAGGAATAATAATAGAGTAATGCCGACAATGTCACCGCTGGAAAAACGAGCCAGGCTCGCTGTAGTTAACACATCACTATAGTTAACCGACCCTATTTTGGCAATGATCCAAAACACGGCAAGTAAAAATCCAAGATCCCCAATGCGGTTCATTACAAAAGCTTTCTTGGCGGCCTTTGTATAATCAATATTTTTAAACCAATAACCTATCAATAAATAAGAGCATAAACCAACCCCTTCCCAGCCAATAAACATAATAACATAATTGGCGCCCATTACCAGCAACAGCATAGAAAAAACAAACAGGTTGAGGTAGGAGAAATATCTTCCAAAATGTTCTTGTTTCTCCTCATGCATATAAGCCGTGGAGTACACATGAATTAAAAAGCCAACACCGGTAATGATTAAAAGAAATAAAGCGGAAAGTTGGTCTACCTGAAAAGCGAATGGAATTTTTAAGGAACCAACATTAATGAAATCAAAGTAATGTATAACAGGATTACCAATAATGCGTGCACTTCCGCTGATCTGCTTACCGCCACCTATGGCATCAAGGTTTAAAAAAGCGTAAATGCTGATAAGAAAAGAGGTCAGCACAGTGCCACTGCCAATAACTCCGATTAATCCTTTGGATAATTGTTTACGTAATAAGCCGTTGATCAGGAAACCAAGAAAAGGAAGCAGTGGTATCAGTAAAATTAAATTCTTCATGTTTAAGCTATCAGTTTTCAGCCCTCAGCATCAGTTCATAGCTGACTACTAAGTGGCCGATGGCTTTAATGTTTTAGTCTGTTTAAGAAGTTTACATCTACTGAGTGGGTATTTCTAAATAGCATTACGATAATTGCGAGCCCCACACTTACTTCTGCCGCCGCTACTACCATAATAAAAAACACAAACAATTGCGCCTCGCTCCCGGCATTAGGGTTGGCTACGCCAGCCGCCAAATGGTGCATTTTTGAAAAGGCTACCAGCAGCAAATTAACAGCGTTTAGCATCAGCTCAATACACATGAAAATTATAATGGCGTTACGACGTGTAAGTACACCGATAATCCCCATTACAAACAAGGCTACTGATAAGAATATGTAATATTTTATATCCATAATTTATTCACTTTCTCCTGCTCCGCCGGAGGTGGAGAGAGGAGCGCTGCACATCTATTTCTGAAATGAGAGAATTTAAATTTATTCTGTTACCAGCCATATTGCTGCTATGAGCGACATTGGCGACGCTCCATTCAAAGCCTGTAATTCTGTTGAACAAGATGTTGGATAGAATTACTGAATGTTCAAGAGTGCGACGCAACAGGCGATCATTAGTAGCACCTCTGCCCGGTACAAAAAAATCTACTATATATAAGAACAAATCGAATCTGTAATGACTTTGCCCAAACTCCCTTTAGAGAATAGGGCCCACCATTTCCTCCTGCATTTCTTTTATCTTTTCTGTCTCCTTTTGCACCGGGATGGGAACATCCCTCTTGCCAATTACCACGGCACCGATCATAGCACTTAAAAATAGAATGCTGGCTATTTCAAATGGAACAACATACTCTGTAAAAAGTACATGTCCTAAGTTTTGTATCAGTCCAATTTCGCCGGTTCCTAATTCGGTCATCCTTGCTTCCGTATTGCGTAGTGCAGCCACCAATACTAAAAGTAAGCAGCCACCGGCCACCGCACCGGCTAATTTTAGCCATTTGCTTTTTTGGGGTTCGGTGTCCTTGCTAAGGTTCATGAGCATTATTACAAAAAGGAATAATACCATGATGGCACCCGCGTAAACAATAATGTTCACCACTGCTAAAAACTGTGCGTTCAATAAAATATAATGGCCGGATATAGTAAAGAAAGTAATAATGAGCCACAGCACACTAAACACAGGGTTTTTGCTGGTGATAACCATCAACGCACTAAAAAGTGAGACGATTGAAAGTGCCCAAAAAAGGATTTGCGTAATGCCCATTTAGTCCGTTATAAATTATTTGATCTCTTTGCCAACCGTCCCCTTTGCTTTTGCATAGCCTTCAGGATCTGTCACCGGGTTTGGAATCAGTAAATCGTCTTTTTTATAAATAAATCCTTTGCGGCCAAAATTAGCGGGTGCAAAAGTTTGCGTTAAGTAAATGGCATCTTTGGGGCAGGCCTCCTCGCACAGTCCGCAAAAGATACAGCGCAGCATGTTGATCTCGTATTTAGCTGCATATTTTTCTTCGCGGTATAAATTTTCTTCACCGGTTTGGCGCTCGGCAGCTTCCATTGTAATAGCTTCTGCCGGACAGGCAACAGCACACAACCCGCATGCCGTGCAACGTTCACGCCCTTCTTCATCGCGGTTTAAAATCTGTAACCCACGGAATACTGCCGCAAACGGACGCTTCACTTCCGGGTAGTTAATGGTAGGCTTCTTTTTAAAAAGATGGGAAAAGGTAATGGCCATGCCTTTAAAGATGGATGGCAGGTATAGCTTTTCCATTAGCGTCATCGGCTTCCGTTCTACCTGTTTTTTTCTATTGGTTAATGATTGCATTGTATATTATCCGTCTTTTACCGGCGCAAATTTAGCCGTTTTGAGCTTGCTACTGCACCCTATAACTTTTATTTATTCAGCAACAAAACTACTGCCGCTGTTATTAGCATATTTATCAGGGCCAAAGGCAGCAAGCCTTTCCAGCCAAGGTTCATTAACTGGTCGTAGCGGAAGCGGGGAATGGTCCAGCGAATCCACATAAAAAGGAAAATAAATGCTACTGCTTTTGCCATAAGTGCAGCAAAACCCAGCAGCCCAACCCACCAGTGAGGTCCCCAGGCGGCTTCGTTTACAAATGGAATATCGTAGCCGCCAAAGAACAAAGTAGCCATTACTACACCACTGATGAACATATTAATATATTCGGCAAAGAGGTAGAAGCCTAATTTCATAGAAGAATATTCCTGGTGGTAACCAAAGTTTAATTCATTTTCCGCTTCTGGCAGATCAAATGGTGTGCGGTTACATTCAGCAAGTGCACATACGAAAAATATAAGAAAACCCAACGGCTGGTAAAGAATATTCCACCCGTGCTTAATCTGGTAAGTAACAATAGTGCTCATGCGTAAATCACCCACCAGCATTAGCACAGCAATTAAGGACAGACCCATTGCCAGCTCGTAAGAAATCATCTGTGAAGCCCCCCTGATAGCAGCTATCAGGGAAAACTTATTGTTGGATGCCCACCCGCCTATCATAATTCCGTACACACCTAAACTTACTACCCCAAAAACATACAGGATTCCAATATTTACATCGGCAATTTGCAAGGGTACCTGTCTACCCGCCACATCAATAGTTGAACCCCAGGGAATAACGGCAGAGGTCATTGTAGCCGTGATCATTGCCAGCAGGGGCCCCATTATAAAGAGGGCTCTGGAAGATAAAGTGGGAATGATTTCTTCTTTCATAAAGAGCTTAACCCCATCTGCCAGCGGCTGCAATAATCCAAAAGGCCCGGCGCGATTGGGACCGCGTCTATCCTGTAAAAAAGCTGCAATCTTTCGTTCAGCATAGGTGCTGTACATTGCTACTATTAAAGAAGTGGTAACGATAACCGCAATTAGCGTAAACTTTTCTATAATAGTAAACCAGTCTATTTGTAATAACATATTTTTCAGGCTTTGAGCAATGTTCTATGAGCTTTTACCTATTGCTTTCTGTTTATATCCGAAGCAACAATACCACTATTTGGCTTATGTTGCGTCGCACACTTGTCGGCCTTGGGGTTTATTGAGCCCCTAAGTCGTTTTCAAAGTGCGCCTGCTGTTAAGGCGTATTTGGGTTCGTACTATCTGTACCAGCCAGGTTTCTTCCCTTTCCTTCTTTTACATCGGTAATATTATCACCAACTGCTGCAGGGTTACCATTAAAGGTAGCATTGGTAGCCGGTCCGGCCAGCACATCCAAATCCACCTGGTTTATATCAGTTACGTTTCTAATGTCCATCAGTAGTCTCGGCACCCTGCCATCCATCACTGCGGCAATGGTTTCTTTGGGCTTTACTACATGGTTATAATGCCCTGCATTTACAACCGATTGGCGATTTAACTGCGTTACGCGTTCAATCACCCAATCACTGGCTTTCTTTTTCTCAAAACGGCACTCATTACAAATCCACGTCTCCACTTCGCCCCATTGATCTTTACGGGCTGTAACACGAAGTACATCATCACCACGCATCCATAAGCGAACTTTTCCCGCGCAGGTTGGACAGTCGCGATGGGCTTCTACCGGCTTGGTAAACCAAACACGATTTTTAAACCGGAACGTTCTGTCCGTTAAGGCACCCACAGGGCACACATCAATCACATTTCCTATCATTTCACTGTCCAATGACTCCTGTATATAAGTCGCAATCTGGGAGTGATCACCCCTGTCTAAAACACCATGTTCGCGATGACCAGCCACCTGGTTGGCTGTATGCACACAGCGATAGCAAAGAATGCAACGGGTCATGTGCAACTGGATGTAGGGACCGATGTCAATGCGCTCAAATGTTCTTCGTTTAAACTCATAACGGGTAGCTTCTGCGCCATGCTCATAACTTAAATCCTGCAAATCACATTCGCCGGCCTGGTCGCAAACAGGGCAGTCCAGGGGATGATTTAGTAAAAGAAATTCCACCACGCCTTTCCTGGCTTCCAACACTGTAGGGTTAGTGATGTTTTCTACCACCATTCCGTCCATCACATTAGTGCGGCAACTTGCTACCAGCTTGGGCATAGGCCTTGGATCTGCAGTGGAACCTGCAGCTACCCTTACCAAACATGTACGGCAATAGCCACCGGTATTTTCCAGCTTGCTGTAATAGCACATGGTCGGTGGAACTATATCTCCACCAATTTTACGGGCGGCCATGAGGATAGTGGTCCCCGGCTCCACATCAACAGTGATGTTATCTATGGTTACTCTAAAAAGTTTTTTTTCTTCTGACATCTTTATAAATGACCGAATCTTCGGCTTCTAAATTTTATGCTACTGACACTTCCAGTGGATCGGCGTAATGCGCTAATCCAAAATTTCTCTTTAACGCTTCATCAGGACTCATCACATGCCATTCAAACTCATCGCGGAAATGGCGAATGGCTGCTGCCACAGGCCAGGCGGCCGCATCACCTAACGGGCAAATAGTATTTCCTTCGATCTTACTCTGGACATCCCAAAGCAAATCAATATCACTCATCTTACCCTTGCCATTTTCAATGTTATTCAAAATCTTTTCCATCCAACCGGTTCCTTCACGGCAAGGTGAGCATTGCCCGCAGCTTTCATGACGGTAGAACCGGGCAAGTGTGTAAGTGTTTCGAACAACGCACTGATCTTCATCCAACACAATAAAGCCACCCGAACCCATCATACTACCTGTTTGAAAACCGCCATCAGCAAGACTTTCGTAGGTCATCATCCGCTTTTCACCTTTGGCTGTAGTCAACAACAAGTTAGCTGGAAGAATGGGAACCGATGAACCACCGGGGATACAGGCTTTTAATTTTTTTCCATTAGCCATGCCACCACAGTATTCATCGCTGTAAATAAACTCCTCTACCGATTGAGTCATATCAATTTCATAAACACCCGGCTTATTGATATTGCCACAAGCAGAAATGAGTTTTGTACCCGTGGATTTTCCGATACCAATCTTTGCATATTCTTCCCCCCCGATTTCTATAATAGGAACAATGGCCGCCAGCGTTTCTACATTATTTACTACCGTTGGGCATCCCCACAATCCTTTAACCGCCGGAAATGGGGGCTTGATACGGGGATTGCCCCGCTTGCCTTCCAACGATTCCAGCAAGGCCGTTTCCTCTCCACAGATGTAAGCACCGGCACCACGTTGAACATAGATTTCACAATCGAAACCAGACCCCAAGATATTTTTTCCGAGCCAGCCATTTTGCTTTGCCTCGAAAATGGCTCTTTCTAAAATATCAACAATCCATGCATACTCGCCGCGGATGTAGATATAGCAGGTATTGGCTCCCAATGCATAAGACGAAATTGCCAGACCTTCAATAAAAAGATGAGGCAGAAATTCCATCAGGTAACGATCCTTAAAAGTTCCTGGTTCTGATTCGTCGGCATTGCAAACAAGGTACCGGGGAACACCTTCGGGCTTAGCCAAAAAGCTCCATTTCATTCCTGTCGGAAAACCAGCACCACCCCGGCCACGCAAGCCACTTTTCTTCACTTCTTCAATCACATCGGCAGTAGACATTTTAAATGCCTTTTCCTGCGCAGCATAACCGCCGTTACGCCGGTACACATCATACTGCCCGATATTCTCGATATGTGCTTTTTCTAATAAAAGTTTTCTGCCCATCTGATAAATTCAAAAGTCAAGTCATAGCTACGTTGACTTTTTGTTTTAATTTTTTAATTCGTTGTCCTTACAACAATTTCGTAGCCTGCCTTCCCATTAACCGCCACACCCCTTTTTCTTTTTTCCAAACCAGCATCATTGTAAAATTTAAAGGCGTCACCTTTCCCTCCTTGCTGGTTTCTGTCGCTTTGAACAAATGCCTTACAACTGCTACATCATCTTCAACCATCACCTTTATGCCGCTAACTGCGGTGTCCGTATAAACTGAGGTATTCCTGCTTATGGCGGCTACTGCCTCCTGCCGTGTTTCGACCTTTCCGCCCGAATGTCCATAGCTTGCTTTTTTAGCAAACAAGTCTTCCAGCGCTAAACTGTCCTTTGTTCCAAAAATGGTATGACTTAACAGATACGTCCTTTCAATTATTTTATTCTCGTCTTTTGATTGACAATAGCAACTAATTCCAACAATTAGGGCAGCTCCTATTAGGGTAAGTTTTTTCATGAAGCTTATTAGTTATTGATTGCAGCAGTTCTTCTGCACTCCTCTATAATGCCATCAACTTTTTCTTTAGTAAGATGTTCTTTATAAAATTTGCCCATCTGCATCATGGGTGCATAGCCACAAGCGCCAAGGCACTCTACCGTCTTTAATGTAAACATTCCATCAGTCGTTGTTTCACCTACCTTAATGGATAATTTTTCTTTTATATACTCAATAATGCCATCGCTGCCATTTACCATGCAGGGGCCTGTGTGACAAACCTCAAATAAGTAGCGGCCAACCGGCTTTAAATTATACATGCTATAAAATGTAGCCACCTCATAAACTTCAATAGGCTTTATCTGAAGTATACCAGCCACCTGATCCATTGCTTCCACGCTCAACCAGCCGTTGTTTTCTTCCTGCGCTAAATGAAGCAAAGGAATGAGGGCACTCTTTTGTTTGCCTTCGGGATAGCGGGCAATAATCTCCTGCGCTTTACTTAGTTTCTCTTCTGAAAATTTCATTTTATCTAAATTGAATTAGCTAATCAGCTAATTAATTAACCATCCATCTCCCCCGCTATCAAATTCAAACTACTCAACACAATCACCGCGTCACTTAACATGCTCCCTTTTACCAACTCCTCAAAGGCCTGGTAATAAATAAAACAGGGCCTGCGGATGTGTAAGCGATAAGGGCTCCGGCCACCATCACTAATTAAATAATACCCCAACTCTCCATTGGCACCTTCCACACAATTGTATACTTCGCCGGGCGGAATATCAATCTCTCCCATTACAATTTTGAAATGGTAAATGAGGGCTTCCATCTTAGTGTACACATCCTTCTTTTCGGGTAAGTAATATTCCGGTACATCGGCATGAAACACACCGCCTTCTGCACCCTTAATATCCTGTATTTTTTTATAAGCCTGCTCAATGATTCTAAGCGACTGATACATTTCCTGGTTACGAACCAAAAAACGATCATAACAATCACCCGTATTACCCGTAGGAATTTCAAAATCAAAATCCTCATAACTGCTATAGGGGGTATGTATTCTCACGTCATAATCTACACCGGCAGCCCGGAGATTAGGGCCGGTAAAGCCATAATTTAAGGCTCGCTCTGCACTGATAGGGCCTGCACCAATAGTGCGTTCCATAAAAATGCGGTTGCGGGAAAACAGAGCCTCAAATTCCTTTAAAGCAACAGGATATTCTTTTAAAAACCTTTCCAGCTTCGTAAAAGCAATATCGTTAAAGTCCCGCTCGAAGCCTCCAATACGGCCAATATTGGTAGTGAGCCGTGCACCACAAACCTCTTCCCAAATTTCATAAATAAGCTCACGGTATTGCATTAGATACAAAAATCCGGTATAAGCTCCTGCATCTACACCCACAATGGAATTACAAATAAGATGGTCAGCAATGCGGGCCAGTTCCATAATAATTACCCGCAGGTAATCAACCCGCTTTGGTGTGGTAATGCCTAACAGTTTTTCGCAGGTAAGGTGCCAGCCCATGTTGTTTATAGGCGATGAGCAATAATTTAAGCGATCCGTAAGTGGGGTAATCTGATAAAGAGGCCGTCGTTCCGCTATCTTTTCTATGGCCCTATGCACATACCCAATCGTTTGTTCGGCGGAGACAATTGTTTCTCCATCCAGTTCCAGAATATTCTGAAATACACCATGCGTAGCAGGGTGTGTAGGACCAAGATTCAATTTGGTTGTTTTTCTTTCGAGGCTTCCTTCCGGAAGTGTAATATTTTTTTCTGTTGTAAGCATTCTAAGGTTAAAATTCAAAAGTCAAATGTTATTTGTGTTTGACTTATTACTTTTAAATCATTTCTCAGGCATTTTTTTCCATTTCCGGTATTTGCCGGGGCGAACCATCGTCCTTCCTGTTGCCAAAATCAAACGTGCCACCTCGCCCAAACATCTCATCATCTTTATCCAGCCTTGTTTGATCTTCCAATGGATATTCTTTCCGTAAAGGAAAGTAATCCATTTCTTCAACGTTTTGAATCCGGATTAGGTTTGGATGACCTACGAAGTTCACTCCATAAAAATCATACGCTTCTCTCTCCAACCAATTGGCGGCTTCAAAAATCTTTGTGGCGCTGGAAACATCGGGGGCTTCTATAGGAGCAAAAACTTTAAACCGTATGCGGCAGTTGGCTACCAGGTTATGCAGATGATATACCACGGCCAGTTCTCTTCCTGTGTATGCTGGGTAATGAACGGCTGTGAGATCTGTCAAAAAGTTAAATGATAAATCCTGCTCCTCATATAAAAATTGAAGCACCTGAAGGTTAATATCCTTTGGTACCTCAAAAGTGAGCATTCCAAATGGTTCTTCAATATTTGTTACCTGATCACCAAACTTTTGGATTAACCGTTCTTTAATCAAATCGTTGTTTAATGCCATAAGTCTAAAGCTTTGAGCCTTGAGCCGCGAGCTTTGAGCTGAGCACAAAAGGCTCACATCTCATGGCTCAAGGCTTCTCTATTGTATTCCGTAACTCTCTAACAGTTTTGTATAGTGTTCGCTGCCTCTCCTTCTCAGGCTTTCCTTGCCCACTAAATCCTGCACTTTCATAAAGCCATCTAAAATGGCTTCCGGACGGGGCGGACATCCCGGCACATAAACATCTACCGGGATTACCTGGTCAACACCCTGCAACACGCTATAGGTGTCAAAAATTCCACCACTTGATGCGCAGGCGCCAATAGCCATCACCCACCGGGGTTCTGCCATTTGCAGATACACTTGCTTTACCACAGGAGCCATCTTTTTTGAAATAAGTCCAATTACCATCAGCAAATCACATTGCCGTGGAGAAAAACCAACACGTTCAGCACCAAAACGGGCCATGTCGTAATGCGAAGCCATAGTAGCCATGAATTCGATACCACAACATTTGGTGGCAAAGGGAAGCGGCCAGATAGAATTTTTTCTGGCAAGGCCAACAACATCACTCAATTTGGAGGCAAAGAAACCTTCTCCCTGATAGCCATCGGGCATATCAACCATGCTGATATCCCTTTCTAAAGGCTTTTCTTTAACATTATATGATACCGGACGAGCCATAAATCTTAATTTGAAAATTTAAAAATCAGCAAATATGAAAACCGCGTTAAGTTGAATATCGTTTTCACATTTTCATACTTGCACGTTTGCTAATTAATCCTCCCACGTTAGCGCTCCTTTTTTCAGGATATAGATAAACCCGCAAAAAAAGAAGCCAACAAACATTAGCACAGCCCAAAAACCGCTCCAACCTAAAGCCTTGAAATTCACAGCGTAAGGGTAGAAGAAAATAATCTCTACATCGAACAAAACAAATAAAATAGACACCAAAAAATATTTAATAGCTACCGGCTGACGTGCCTCTCCGTGGTTTTCGATACCTGACGCAAATGTTTGAAGCTTATCTTTTGTTTTACGGCTGGGACCTAAAAAATGCGTGGCAATCAATAAAGTGCCAATCATACCAAAAGCGAAAAGAAATTGAAAGGCAATAGGCAACCAGCTCGCAGCATGGGTTACATCAGATACGGATTTACTGAAATCTGTTTGAAGTAGATGGAACATACGGTTTTAAATCGGGGGCAAAAATAAGCTACGATATGTAATCATTTTGAGAATATTTAAAGCACCGTGCCATTAAAAAGCCGCTCTGGTTAGAGCGGCTTTTTAAGATAAAATTCCAAATTATTTGCGGGTACTCTTAGGTTTAGCACCTGTGGTTTTAGACTTTGCTTCTGTTTTTGCCGGTTGCCTGGCAGGGGCTGCCTTAGCTGATAAGGCTTTTTGAATATTTAAAAGATTTGCATTAGAAGGATCAAAAGCTAAGCCCCTGGACACATATCCTAATGCTGCAGGCTTATCGGTTTTTACATTATTAGTAAATACGGCCAGAGAGGTTGCCGCTCTTACGCCTTGGCTTTTAAAGCGAGCAGTATCAGTTTCTGCAACAGATAAAACCTTTTGCCATACTTCCATAGCAAGTCCCGTCTGCGGATCGGTGGTATCCATTGCTGTTAAGGAAAGAGCGCTCCAGTAATGGCCATGAATGCTATCAGGCGCAGAAGCGGAGTACACCCTTGCAACACTGTCTGCTCTTACATAATTGCCTCCTAAATAAAACGGAACAGCTATGTAACTTATCAACTCATCTTTATCTGCGGTAGCGCCGCGAAGAGTATAGGACATTAACCGTAATTCGCCTTCCAGCAATTTAAAATTATTCACCCTTGCATCCTCAATTGCCTCATTCAACGTAGCTATCTGGCGGGAAAGAACACTGTCCATTTGTACAGCCTTCATAATATCAGCACGAATCAAAGCGGGATTGCCGCTACCGCAGGCTCTTGCATGTAAAAGATAATCCATACTGATTAAATCCTCTCCACTTGCTTTTGTCAAGAACAGGTTAGAATTGGTGCAGGCGCTGGTCGTATCTTTTGCTTTCAGATAGCTATTGGCTAACAAACGATAAACCCGGGGACGAGGGTTGTTTTGTGTACCGGAAATAATTTGATTAGCGGTTGCAATAGCCTCTGTGAATTTTTCCTGTACAAATTCTGTTTGTGCCTTCAGGTATAAATTCTCTACGCTTTGATCGGCTACAGCAATGTATTTATTTGCAAAGCCAGAAGCGGCAGCAAAATCTTTTTTATATAAATTAAGATAGTACAGTTCAAAAAAAGCAGGCGCAAAGCGAGGGTCGGCGGCTATAGCGCTATTAAGGTTTTCCACTACAGCTTCTGAATTACGCTGAGATGACCAAAGCATAGCCGCACGATACAAGGCTGGTGCAAAATTTCCAGCCTTCCGGTAGGCTTGTATCGCATCACCGCCATTATGCTTTTTGCGATACGCGTTACCCAAAGTCAGAAAAATATCAGGATTAGTAGGTGCTGCCTGAGCGGCCTCGTTTAACCTGGCGATCGCAAAATCTAAATCACCAATCCTTTTTTCATCTGTATAGGGTTGCACATTAGCACGGCCAATTGCATTTAAGATCATAGGGTCAGGGCCTTTCTTTCCCTTGCTAGCTGCTATAGCCTGGTCAAACTGAGCGCGGGCCTCAGCGCTTTTTCCTTCAATAATATTAATATGTCCCATCCCGGCTAAAATCCAGGGCGCATTACCATTAGTTGCCAATGTTTTGCTGTATAAAGCTTTGGCGCCGGCAATATCACCTTGATCAATATGCGTTTGACCTAACCAATAAACAGCTTCTAAATTATTAGGGTTAGCGGCAGTTAGCTTCTCAAAAATGGCACGGGCACTTTGGTATCGTTGGGCATAATAATTACTCACACCCTCCTGCACTGTTTGTGCCATTGCATTAAGGGAGAATAATGCAGCAAGACCGAAAACGATAACTGATTTCTTCATTGTTCTTTTCTTTTAAGATTTAAAATTATTCTGTTTCGCTTAATCACTGATTGTTAAATATCATTCCAACCTGGCGTCCCTAGCATAAGAAGGAATAATGGCCGGAAACAAATAGGCTCTTCTAAAAATAAGCTGGCCGCGTTGGGCCTGCAAAAAATTCGAAAAATTGCGGGCCAGCCTGCTATCTCTGTCTTTCAATACATATACCAAATCCCTGATCAAGGGATAGGTTTTGGTATAAATTAAATACTGTACCGGCCAAACATAACCACCAATGCTATCGGTGCTTTCCAAACGAGCCAACTTTACTTTTTTCAGGTAAGAAAGTTGAGCAGTGTCATCTGTATTCCCTATCCACCCCACCCCAATGAAACCTACTGCATTTGTTGTGCGAGCCACATAATTAATTACCTCTACACTACTTTGTGCAGCAGTAACGTTAGGGCCTAACGGTTGGCCACGAAGAATGGAATCAAGCATAAACCGCACCGTACTGGTTGCTTTTACACCATCTAATACAGGAATTAGGCTTTTGTTAGACTTTCCGCTTAACAGGCCCCTTATCTCCTCCACAGTAAACATAGAGTCTGGTGCCAACGGATTAACGATAACAGCAATAGCATCATAAGCTACTGTCTGGGATTGCACCTTCAATTTTAAAGAATCTATTATCAACTGTTTTTCACGGGCACTTGGTCCCCGTGTGGCAATAATCATCCGCACCGAATCAACTAAGAAATCTCTCAGGCAATCTGCTTCCGGCTTATAATCAACAATAATATTAGCTTTTGGAAAATCGTTACGATAAACCTGCACCTCTGCATCCACCACCGGTTTAAAGCTTTCATCGCAGCTGATATATAAAGTACCACTGTCAAACCTGTCTTCCTCGGTGGGGACAGCGTTATTTTTGCAAGCCCCAAGCACATTAAAAACCAGAACTACCAGTAGCCAGCTCCAAACCATTTTGTTCATCAGTTATAATTCTTTTTGTAGCCACGGTACATGCGCCATCCCCCGTAAAAAACAAACACAACGCCAATCACATAATCCAATGCAGATGGGTCTCGATCTGCAATGCGGATACCAAACTGACGATATACAATAAAGAAAATACCAAAACAAAAAAATAGAAATCCCATGGTGTAGTCCATAATAGACCTCATCTGCCCACCCTGCTTTTTTTGTTTCTCCTGAAAGTCTTCAATCATAAATTATCATTGGGTGTGGCAAGTTAAAACTTTTTCATTCTTCTACTCTTACAAAGGTTACCAGTTGTGTAAACGAAACTGCTACCGCCTTACCTGCCTGCTGGGCAGGCATCCATTTGGGCATTCTTTTTAATACACGAATCACTTCATTATCAAAAGCAGCGCCGCCCGATTGTACAATTTGAAAGTTAGTGACTGCACCATCAGCATCTACGTGAAAACGGATGTTCACGATTCGCTTTTCACCGTTTTCCAATTCCTGTGGCGCATGAAGATTGCTATTTAGAAACGCAGCCCAGGCCTGCATGCCGCCTGGGAACTGCGGCTGCTTATCAGGCTTAATTTCTTTTGGCGGCTCCTGGGTTTGAGCTTCAGTTACAGCTCCGGTACTAAGGGGCTTTACAGGCTCAATCCAGTCTTTTACGTCCGGCCCATTTACATTTATATCAGATACGACTGAGCGTAACAACTCGTTATATGTAGTTAACGGCGGCACATCAGTAGCTACCAGCTTTATTTGCCGAAAATCAGCTGACTTAAGTTGTGCAGCTTTAGTTGGAGCCGTTTTTGGTGGCTCTAGTTTTGGATTAATCGGCGGAATGTTGGCAGCAGTAAGAATATATTCTTCATCAATCGTTACCGGCTTTTGGCCTGAGACAAAAAAACGGGGAAGAAACAAAAGAAGAAACAAGAGGCATATCCCTACCACAAGGGCTTTCACCATCCTTATTCCATATTGTTTTCTTAAAGCATAAGCGCCATACTCTTTGTTTCGATTGTCGAATAAGATGTCTAAAAAATCTGATTGTAAAATTTGCTGGCTGGTCATGGTGTGTAGTTTTTATTAAGAGATGTTGGATGCATTCTTTCCATAATCTTATCAAAAAGTTAGTAACAGTCTGATAACTTACTTTTGCGCAGCAAAAAATTTGTGTGATGAAAATTTTGATGGTGTGTCTAGGAAACATTTGCCGCAGCCCTTTGGCGGAAGGCATTTTACAACATAAGGCATCCGAAGCCGGGTTAAATTGGACAGTAGATAGCGCGGGCACTAACAATTATCATATTGGTGAAGCGCCACATAAACTATCTCAAAAGGTAGCAATGCTAAATGGCATTGATATTTGCCACCAAAAAGCAAGGCGTTTTGTAAAGGAAGATTTTGACCGCTACGATAAAATTTATGCGATGGCAGACGATGTATTAGATGATATCAGAATGATTGCCAAAGGGAAATACGATGCGTCGAAAGTTGAGCTTTTCTTAAATGAACTGCATCCCGGCAAAAATGCTTCGGTTCCCGATCCCTGGTTTGGCGAGGAGCCCGGCTTTCATGACGTGTATAAGATTATTGAAGAATGCTGTGATAGTATAATCAGCAAATACAATCGCCTGTCCCCTGGACTTAGATCATAACCACTTTACTTGTACAAACAATTTTTAAGATCAATCATATAATGGCAAAAGCATCTTTACCACAAGGCACCCGTGATTTTGGACCTGATGTCGTTCGTAAGCGCCAATACATTTTGAACACAATTAGAAATGTATTTGAACTCTATGGCTTTCAACCCCTGGAGACACCTGCCATGGAAAACCTGGAAACACTGATGGGTAAGTATGGTGATGAAGGTGACAAGCTGATTTTTAAAGTACTGAACAATGGTTTGAGTGATGTAAAAAATAGTGAAAAGGCAAAGATTGCTTTTGAAAATATTTTGCAAGGAAGGAACGATAAAAATATAACGGAACGAGCCCTAAAATACGACCTGACAATACCTTTTGCAAGGTACGTTGCCATGAATCATAGCCAACTAGCCTTTCCTTTTAAACGCTATCAGATACAACCGGTGTGGCGGGCAGACAGACCACAACGCGGCCGCTACCGCGAGTTTTACCAATGCGATGCAGATGTAGTAGGAAGCAATTCTTTATTGAATGAAGTAGAACTGGCAAACATTTATGATGATGTCTTTCAAAAATTGGGATTAAAGAATTATGAACTAAGAATTAATTCACGAAAAATTTTATCAGGCTTAGCGGAAGGCGAAGGTATCCCTGAAAAGTTTTATGCTATCACAGCCGCTATTGACAAGTTTGATAAAGGTGGAAGGGACGGTGTAAAAAAAGACTTAATAGATGCAGGTCTAAATGAATCAATTGTTGATAGAATAGTAAATGGGTTTCTTTTTATTTCGACAAATAATATAAGTAATGATGAGAGGCTTCGTCAACTCAAAGTACTTTTCCAAAACAATCACACTGCTCTTGAAGGCATTGCCGAAGTTGAACATCTTTTAAAGCGTGAAGAAAATAAGAACAAACCATTCTATTTGGACACAACTCTTGCTCGTGGATTAAATTACTATACCGGAATCATCTTTGAAGTAAAGGCACCGGCCGAAGTTAAAATGGGCTCTATCGGCGGTGGTGGCCGTTACGACGATCTAACCGGCTTATTTGGCGTTCCCAATATTCCTGGCGTAGGCATCTCCTTCGGGGTAGATAGGATTTATGACGTGATGGAAGAACTTGATCTGTTTCCCAAAGCAATTGAACAAGGCACTAAAGTGCTGTTCTTTAATTTAGGCGAAGAAGAAGGTAAGGAGGCTTATCCCCTATTACAAGAAGTGAGAAAAGCCGGCGTAGCTGCAGAAATTTTTCACGAACCCCAAAAATTCGACAAGCAATTCAAGTATGCTGAGAAGAAAGCCATACCATTTATCATCATTGTCGGCTCAGCAGAGATAGCCGAAAAAACCGCTGTTGTAAAAGATCTGCGAAATGGTGTACAGAAAAAAGTGCCATTCGCTATTCTGCCGCAATTTTCGTTTATTTGAATCCTTAATAAATCAAAACTAATATGAAACGTTCACCTCTTCTCCTTGTGTTAGCGGCTTTTGTCCTGCTTATGGCATCCTGCAAAAGCGGCGGAAAATCCGGCCTTTTCATACCAAAAAATGCCGCTATCGTAATCACCGTATCGCCTTCTTCACTTTCATCCAAATTAAGTTGGGAGGAAATTAAGAAAACGGAATGGTTCCAGGACCTTTCAAAAGAGAATACTGATTCATTTGCAGCTAAGATTTTAAACAACCCTGATGCGGCCGGTATGGACATGAAAAAAGACTTTGCCTTTTTTATGAAAAAGCAAGGCCGTGGTGGTTATGGAGTTTTTGAAGGAAGCATAAAAGATGCTGCTGCTTTTGAAGCCCTCAATAAAAAAATCAGCAAAAAAGATAAGGCAGAAAAAGACGGCGACTGGAACATGATTGCTATGGACAACAGCACTATTGTTGCCTGGAACAATGACCGTTTTGCTTACATTAACGATATGCCACAATTAGGTGCTGCCGCCTCTTACGGTATGGCCAGTAACAACGGGCAGCAAAGCACTACTTCTGCAGACAGTTTGAAAATTTTCCTAAAACAAACGCTGACTTTGGATGGTGATGAAAGCCTTGACGATGACGATCGTTTTACCTCTTTAGTCAAAGAAAGTGGTGATATGCACTTCTGGATGAATACTGGCGAATTTATGTCAGGCATGGCGCCGATGATGAGTATGATGAAAGTCGGGACTTTGTTTGAGGGGAATATATCTGCCGGCACCTTAAATTTTGACGACGGCAAAATTTCAATGAAATCCGTGGGTTACTACGGTAAGGAAATGTCGAAGCTGATGGAAAAATTTGATAATAAAAGCATTAGTGCAAGCGTAATTAACCGTATTCCTTCGCAAAATGTAATTGGAGTGCTGGCTACCAACTTTAACCCCGAAACCATGAAGGAGTTTTTAAAAACCTTAGGCATGGACGGGTTAATGAATATGTTTTTTGCCCAGCAGGAGTTTACAATGGAAGATGTGTTTACGGCAACCAAAGGTGAGTTTGTAATGGCGCTCACCGATTTATCGGTAAAAAAAGTTACCGATACCATGCGGGGTTTTGATGATTCTCCGGAGGTACAAACCTTTACTACTACAAAGCCCGACATGCATTTTCTTTTCGCTACCAGCGTAAATAAGAAAGCATCGTTTGACAAGTTGTTGAATGTAATGAACCAAAAGATGCCAACGCTACCATTTAGCTATAAACTGACAAATGATTGGTTTGCTGCCGGGAATCACCCCGAGTCGGTTGACGGATTTATGGCGGGCGGAAGTACTAAACAACCTTTTGCCGACAGGATCAGCGGCCATCCTTTTGGCTTGTTCATTGATCTGCAGAAAATTTTCAAATCAAATCTGACGGCGGACAGCACTGCAAATGCTTTTATGGCCGAATCGGCCAATATGTGGCAGGATGTGGTAGCCACCGGCGGCGAGTATAAAAATGGTTCAATGACCTCGGAGTTTGCAGTTAACCTGGTTGATAAAAAAACAAACAGCTTAAAGCAAATTAGCCGGTATGCCGAAAAAATGAATGCTATAAAAAGGCAGAACATGGCTAAGATGATGACTGATATGAACCACATGGACGACGGCGATAATGGTAAAGTAATGACGGCTCCTCCAGCTGTAGACAGCGCGTACTAATTGAAATAAATTTATTTTTCAGGGCCACAGTTGCAGTAGGTTTGTAACTGTGGCTTTTTTACTTTTATGAAACTAACCATCCAGGACTTACTGCCTACCTACTTTCCCGAATCACGTAAGCAGAACTCAGAAATATGGGGCCAAAACCTCACCTTTGAAAGCGGTGAAATGGTGAAGATCGTTGCACCATCCGGCAGCGGCAAAACATCGCTGATGCACTTTCTATACGGCCTGAGGGCGGATTACAGCGGTGGAATTTTGTACAACAACCTTTTTATTAAAAACTTTACTGCCGAGGATTTTGCTACGCAGCGAAAAGACACAGTTAGTGTTGTATTGCAGGATATGCGTCTGCTTCCAGAGCAAACTGTTTTACAAAACCTGGAGATCAAACGGCAATTGAATCCTCACCATCCAAAAGAAAAAATAGCGGAGATGGCAGATCGGTTAGGCATAGGAAGTAAGCTGAATTCTTTAGCTAAAACCTGCTCATACGGCGAGCAACAGCGTGTGGCTATCATTCGTTCCTTGTTGCAGCCGTTCCGGTTTTTATTGTTAGATGAACCTTTCAGTCATTTAGATAACAACAACTCGTTATTAGCCATGAACCTTATGCTGGAAGAGGCGGCCGCCCGTAAAGCTGCCATCATTTTTGCCGACCTGGAACGCATTGAGTTTTTCCCTTTTACTAAATTGTATCATTTATAAATAGATGACAGATGATTGATGCTGAAGATGGAAGGTGCGCAACAGAAATTCTCTGTCTGTCATCTGTTATCCATTATCTGTCATTCTTCTCCAACTTAAATATTCACCTGTGGCACTGTCTTTTAAACCGCTTCAACCCTTATTACAAACCGGCACCAACGCAGCATCCCGTTGGTTCTCTTATATTGGTTTAGGCGTAGGTGTTTTATTATTGCTTTGCTCTGTGCAGATGTACATCAACATACAACAGTTAATAGGAGAAAATAAGATTAGCCGCACCGGCTATGATTTTGTTTCTATCACGAAAAAAGTAACCAACGAAACCGCCGGGCAGCCGGAGAAAAACGCCTTTAATGAGGCAGACTTGGCAGATATAAAAAAGCAGCCTTTTTTGGATGGTGCTTCACCGTTAGTGGCCAGCCAGTTTCATATTAAAATCAGTGGTGGCGAGATACTCCCTGTATCAACCGATTTTTTTTTAGAGTCGCTGGAAGATGAATTTATTGATACCGTGCCACCATCTTTTAAATGGGAAATCGGCCAAATTAATATTCCTGTAATTGTATCATCGGACTTTTTTGAAGCCTACAATATTTTTGCTCCCGGTCAGGGATTGCCGCAAATGTCGCAGGAAACAATTTCGGGTTTACCACTTATTATCAATGCCGAAGGGGCTGGGCAACAGGGAAAGTTTATTGCAAAAATTTCAGCGTTTAGCGACAGGGTGAATTCCATTCTTGTTCCGAAATCTTTTTTAGACTGGGCGAATAAAACGTTTGCGCCGGATAAGCAGTTTGGTTACAGCCGCATCTTTATTAAAACAAAAGATGCGAACAACGCCGACCTCTTAAATTATATTGATAAGAAAGGGTTTAATATAAATAAGGACAAAACAAAATTTGGCCGAACCAAGCAAGTAATTCAAGGCATTTTTACAGGATTAGGTGTGTTTGGTTTACTGGTGGTGGTAATGGCCCTGATGTTATTTTCTTTTTACCTGCAGCTGGTTATAGCCCGCAGCCGCGATAGTTTGCAAATATTGTTATTACTTGGCTACTCGCCACTTTGGCTGAGTAAAAATGTCTCTAAGAAGTTCATTCCCATTTATATTTTAATTGTGTTAGCTGCACTTTTGCTGGCCCAGATAATGCAGTGGGCTTTTCACCGCTTTGCCATGTTTAGCCGTGAGGAGTTAAGTACGCCTGTACATTGGTCGGTAGCAGCAATTGCTATTGCTTTAATTGTACTTTCTGCTATAACTAACTATCGCTTAGTGAAGAAACAGCTACAAAAATTATAGAGCTTAAAATCAACCAATAAAGCGACCAATACTTCTGCAAAAAATAGGAGGCCACTAGCAAACCTTCTATTAAAAAGCCAATTATAAAACCTGCTTTGTTTCAATACATTTTAAAAATTCATCGCTTTTGCAGCGATGCAAAATTGGTCGCTGAATCAAACTGCAGTTCTAAAAACTCTGGCACAAAGCGATAGCCAAAGCGAAAAGAACCTTGTCTTATCTCACGATAGTATAATTCGTTTTCATCTTGCCCTTTATAAACGGTACCGCCCAAACGGTGCGTTTGCGGTTGATGGATTGCACTGTTTATAGGCTGTAACTGCCGTGTCGTATCGGTTAAATAGGCAGCATATAAAATAGCACCGCCCTGGTAGAAAAACGTATGTAAAGTAACACCCGCTGTATCGGCCATTTCCTGTTTTAAATAGCCCTTTGGTACAATAATGGGCAGTTGTGCAGTTTGCCCGCTTCTCAAATAAACGAACTCTTTCCTTTTATAATCTTTAAAAAGAAAACAGGAATTCAGTAAAATAAGAAAAGGAAAGAACATACAAACCTTACGCATATTTTTAGATTTTACCCGGGCCTTTTATTACACACCATCTCATTTATACTTTACATACCAGTTCACGCCATCCCTTCAAAAATTATGCTTGCCCCCTGTCCTACGCCAACACACATTGTTGCCAGGCCATATTTGCTTCCCCGGCGCTTCATTTCGTGTACCAGTGTAGTTGATAATCTTACACCGCTACATCCTAATGGGTGACCTAACGCAATAGCACCACCATTCCCGTTCACTTTATTTCTATCAAGTTGCAAATCATGAATACAAGCTAATACCTGCGAAGCAAAAGCTTCATTTAATTCAACCAAATCAACATTGGCGATGGAAAGCGAAGCCCGCTGCAAAGCTTTTTGTGTGGCAGGCACCGGACCAATTCCCATGATGGAAGGATCAACTCCTGCCACGGCAGAGGCTATTACCTTTGCAATTGGTTTAAGACCGAATTTTTTTACAGCTGTACCACTTGCTAACAACACACCAGCAGCACCGTCGTTTAAACCAGCGGCATTACCGGCTGTTACCGTTCCACCTTCTTTTACAAACGCCGGTTTTAAAGAAGCTAACTTTTCGGCTGATGTTCTACGGGGATGCTCATCGGTATCAAAAATTTTTAAGCTGCCTTTTTCGCCTGGCACTTCAACGGGGATTATTTCATCTGCCCATGTTCCTTTTTCCAAAGCGGCAAAATATTTTTCTTGAGATAATAGGGCCCACTCATCCTGCGCCTCACGGCTAATGCTCCACCTTTTAGCTACATTTTCACCTGTCTCGCCCATACTGTATGGGTAATGAACACCACTCAACTTATCATTTACAAACCGCCATCCTAAAGTGGTATCATAAATTTCCTGTGTACGTTGAAAAGGTGAACTTGCTTTTGCCATCACAAAAGGCGCACGGCTCATGCTTTCCACACCACAGGCAATAATTAGTTCTGCATCCTCACACTCAATCTGCCTTGCTCCATCCATAATTGCCTGCAAGCCGGAAGCACATAAACGGTTAACAGTGTTTCCCGGAATAGTTGCGGGCAAGCCTGCCAGCAAAGCAGCCATACGGGCTACATTGCGGTTGTCTTCTCCAGCCTGGTTGGCAGCACCTGCAATCACATCTTCAATGCAGGTTGGGTCAATAGAGGCATTTCGCTTCAATAGCTCTGCAATTACGTGTGCCAGTAAATCATCGGGACGTACCGTTGCCAGCGCACCACCATATTTTCCCAATGGTGTTCTGATAGCATCTATAACATAAACGTTTTGCATAAAATAGTAGTTGTAATAAAGTGCTAAATGAGAATGATTGATAATGAGTCAACAACTCCTCAGCTACTTCTTTTAACGTTATTACCTTCCGTTTTTCCATGTTAAAACCTTCGCAAGATAAGCCTAACGAATCATTGAACTAAAGGCTTTAAGGTATCTTTGCCACATGGCGGAAATGGCTATCATGCAAGCTAAAAAAGGGACGAACATAAGACAATTGAGCTACGAAGAACTCGAGGCTTTTTTCCTGCAAATGGGTGAAAAAAAATTTCGTTCCAAACAGGTTTGGGAGTGGCTTTGGACCAAACATGCCATGTCTTTTGGCGACATGACCAACCTTAGTAAAGAACTTCGCCAAAAATTAGGCGAGAACTTTACCCTGCCTGCGCTTACGGTTTCTTCTACGCAGCAGAGTTCTGATGGCACTTTAAAATCAGGTTTTGTAACGCATGAAGGCCACCTGTGCGAAGGTGTTTTAATTCCTACCGAAAGTCGCTATACCGCTTGCGTTTCCTCGCAAATTGGTTGCTCATTAAGTTGTAAGTTTTGCGCTACTGGTTACATGGATAGGAAACGTAACCTTGAATTTGATGAGATTTACGACGAAGCGGTTTTACTAAACCAGCAAACTCAAAAAGTATATGGAAAGAAGTTGAGCAACATTGTATTTATGGGTATGGGAGAACCCCTTTTAAACTATAAAAATGTATTAAAAGCCATAGATAAAATTACTTCCGAAGATGGCTTAGGTATGAGCCCGCGGCGCATTACCGTTTCCACCGCCGGTGTTGCTAAAATGATCAGGCAATTGGGCGATGATGGTGTAAAATTTAAGCTGGCACTTTCGCTTCATGCCGCTAATGATGCGAAGCGAAACAAGATTATGCCTATTAACGAAAGCAATAATTTGAAAGCATTAATTGAGGCACTTAATTATTTCTATCAAAAAACCGGGAATGAAATCACTCTCGAATATATTCTCTTTAACAATTTTAACGACAGCATCAAAGACGCTGATGATTTGATAAAAGTTTACCGGCAGGTGCCTGCTGATCTGGTTAACATTATTGAATATAATCCCATTGATTTAGCCAAATTTGAAAAGCCTTCTGAAGAACGTGTGATGGAGTTCATGGCTTACCTGGAAAAACATAAAGTAAATGCCCGGCTACGTCGCAGCCGTGGTAAAGATATTGATGCAGCCTGTGGCCAGTTGGCTAATAAGAATACAGAGCCAACCGCATACCCCGGCCGTTAAAGGGGAGCATCAGAGCAAAGATTGCCAATGAATAAATAATAGAACTTAATTATTGATACATTAGGTTTCTTTACCCGGCATACGTACTACAATAAATCTTCCGTGGCGTCGCACTCTTGTACATTCTAATCTTTTTTCGCCAGATACTGCAAGGCTATTGAGAGCTAACGCTCCCCATCGGGGTTGGAGATGTCTGTGGCAGGCTGAGGTTCTTAACCTCAATTAACCTCTCTTCTATTAAACCTCTCTTATCAACCTCCGTCTGTATTCCGTTCCTTTTAAAACGGTAGAAAAATAAAATTTATGAAAAGAATCTTATCAAGCGCACTGGCAATTGTACTTTTTGTGGGTGCATCACAAGCGCAGACAGGCGAGAAAACTAAAGGTCGTCATCACCAGGAAGGTGGCAAGATGATGAAAGAGCTGAACTTGTCTGCTGAACAAAAAGCAAAGTTTCAAAGCATTAAAGAGGCCGAGAAGAAAGAAATGCAGGCCCTGAAAGCCGATGGTAAAACAGAAGATGATAAGACTGCAAGAAAAGAGATCCATGACAAATACAAGATGCAGTATCAAGAGGTGTTAACAGCCGAACAGAAAGCTAAACGTAAAGTAGGTAAGGGGGACAAGTTTGGTAAAAGCCACGGTAAAGAAGGTGGCCCCGGATTTACCCAGGAATTACATCTTACTGCTGACCAAAAAGCAAAAGCAGCCTCTTTAAATAGCGAGTTTAAAACAAAGATGGATGCTGTACGTAATAACAATACTTTAAGTAAGGATGAAAAGAAGGCGCAAACCAGGAATATAACTGAGGCGCATAGAACAAATTTGAAAGCTATCCTTACCCCGGAGCAAGCCGCAAGAATGACATCCCTTCGCAAAGGAAAACATAAAAAAGACAGGAAAGAGATACTATAGTCCGTATCCATTTAATGAATGCCCCGCTGTATAGCGGGGTTATTTATTTTTGCACCTCACTACTGTTGCAAAACAGCAAAAACACAAGGCATGAAAAAAGAGTCGGGCTTCCAAAAGTTTTTCAAAGGCAGGGAAAAAACAGGCGGTGCCAAAAAAGAAGAATTCCGCCAGGATAAAAGAAAAGAAAGAAAGGAAAGGGAAGAGAAAATAGCGAATGCAAAGCGGGAAAAGAGGGCCAAGTTCAAAGCTTCTGCTTCTAACGAACCACCCAAATACAACCTGGAACCTCCGGTAAAAAGATTCTCAAAAAAAGCCACCGATGAAAGATCTGCGCCACCGTACAAAGGCGAGAAGAAAAGAATAGAGCTACGTCAAAAGCCTGGTTCTAGCTCAGGTAACCAAAAGCCTGGTTTGAGTGCTGGCAATCAAAAATTTGCTTCGAGCCCAGGTAATCAAAAGCCTGCTTTCAATTCAACCAATAAAAAATTCGCTTCCCCTTCAGGCACAGGAAAACCGGCTTTTAACCAGGGCAAAAAAATATATAAGGCCGAAGGGCCGCAACCCGTTGAAAAAAAAACCTATATCCCTAAGAAGATAGTACGTAGCGAAGTAGTAAATGACCCGGTTAAGGAGGCACCTAAGGCTAAAAAGCCTATTGTCATCAACAAACCAATGGGGGAGGGCGAAGAAATGCCCCTGAATAAATACATTGCGCATAGCGGTGTTTGTTCACGCAGGGAAGCGGTGAATTTAATTAAGGGGGGTAAGGTAAAAGTGAACGGAGAACTGGTTTTGGAACCAGGACATAAAGTAGTAGTGATAGATGATGTAAGAGTATCAGGCCGTAAGCTAAACCCGGTAAAAGATTTTGTTTACATTTTATTGAACAAACCTAAAGATTATATTACCACGACCGATGACCCGCAGGAGCGTAAAACAGTTTTGGACCTGCTGAAAGGCGCACCACCTATTCGAATTTACCCGGTAGGCCGGTTGGATAGAAATACCTCCGGCGTTTTACTGCTTACCAATGACGGTGATTTAGCGCAAAGCCTTACCCACCCAAGCAATGAAATTAAAAAAGTGTATGCTGTTACCCTGGACAAGCCACTTACAAAACCTCATTTTGAAGCAATACTAAAAGGCATTCCGTTAGAAGATGGAGTTGCCAATATAGATACCGTAGCGTTTAGCGATCCGAAAGATTTAACCCAGGTAGGCATTGAGTTACACAGTGGCCGTAACCGTATCGTACGCCGCATTTTTGAACACCTTGGTTACGATGTCAAAGCGTTGGACAGGGTAATTTTTGCAGGTCTCACCAAAAAAAATGTTGACCGCGGTAAGTGGCGTTACCTGGCCGAAAAAGAAGTAAGGGATTTGAAATTTTTTAAGAAAGGAAGATCGTGAGTAGTGGAAAAACAATGGAGAATAAAAGAGCCGTGCAACTATTTATTACCACGGTTCACGCCAACAGTTTCACCATTCACCACTAATCACTCACAAATCAATTAGCATGGCAATTAAATTAGACGAGCATATCATTTTTCAAAACAATGATCTTATAGCGATTAATAAACCCTCTGGGTTATTGACGATACCTGATAGAGAGGGAAAAGATGTTGCGTTAAAGGGGTTGCTGAAAGCAAAGTTTGGAGAAATATTTACTGTACACAGGCTGGATAGAGACACAAGCGGCATTGTTGTTTTTGCATTTAACGAACGGGCACACAAACATCTCTCTCAGCAATTTGAAGGCAGGGAAACCTCCAAGATTTATAATGGTTTGGTATTAGGCAAGCCGGCAGAGAGCGAAGGCGTTATTGCCGAACCTATTGCTGAACATCCTAAAAAAAAGGGGTTGATGACGGTGTGGCGCAAAGGAAAAGAATCTATTACTGAATATGAAGTTTTAGACAGCTACCGGCAATATTCCTGGTTGCAGTTTAAAATTTTGACAGGCCGTACGCACCAGATACGTGTACACATGAAGCACCTTGGTCATCCCGTAGTTTGCGATGAATTATACGGTGACGGCAAACCGGTTTTTCTTTCACAGTTAAAAAAGAAGTTCAACCTTTCCCAATCCGAATTAGAGGAACGACCTATATTAAACCGCCTAGCTTTGCACTCGGCACAACTTAGTTTTAAAGGAGTTGGTGGTGAGGAATATACCTTAGAAGCCCCGCTGCCAAAAGATTTACGGGCAACTATTAATCAATTGGGTAAACAAGTGAAGAAGTAGTTCACTGTTTCAAGACTTTCAAAGTGTTTGGTGAC
>DASQMG010000325.1:0-1553 GCA_035645595.1 Flavisolibacter sp.
GGTAAGCCTGGCGAAGCACTTACAGCTATCGATGTAGTAAAGTTTACATCGGCATTTGGGAGCATTATTGCCGAAAGGCGCCGCGATAAAACGGCGGCTGCCAAAATTGTTGTAGGCCGGGACGGACGTATCAGTGGTGAGATGGTGAACAATCTTGTTACATCTTCTTTAATCAGTTTAGGAATTGATGTTATTGACCTCGGCCTGTCAACAACACCAACCGTTGAAATCGCCACCAAGTCCGAAGGGGCGGATGGTGGAATCATTATTACCGCCAGCCATAACCCGAAAGAGTGGAACGCCTTAAAACTATTGAATAACGAGGGCGAATTTATTGATGCGGTGGTAGGTGCGGAGGTGTTAAGCCGTGCCCAAAAGGAAGACTTTACTTTTGCACCTATTGACAAACTGGGCAAGGTAGCAACTAACGATTCCTACCTGCAAAAGCATATTGATTCAGTTGTACAGTACCCGCTTACTAACCGGGCCATCATCGAAAAACGGGGTTTTAAAGTTGTGGTTGATTGCATTAATTCCACCGGGGCTTTGGTGGTTCCACAACTTTTACATGCATTAGGGATTAAAGAAATAACCGTCATCAATGGCGATGTTGATGGAAAGTTTGCCCACAATCCCGAGCCTCTTCCTGAGCATTTAACCTCGCTAAGCAAAGAAGTGGTAAAGCAAAATGCTGATTTCGGAATTGCTGTGGATCCTGACGTGGACAGGCTTTGTTTTGTTTGTGAAGACGGTAGCATGTTTGGCGAGGAGTATACCCTTGTAGCTGTTGCTGATTACATACTTAGTAACAAAGTTGGTAACACGGTTAGCAACATGAGCAGTACAAAAGCGCTTAAAGAGATTACACAAAAACGGGGCGGTGAGTACCACCCTTCTGCAGTAGGTGAAGTAAACGTCGTGACCAAGATGAAGGCAGTGAACGCCGTAATCGGTGGGGAAGGCAACGGTGGGATAATCGTCCCCGACTTTCATTACGGCCGCGATGCGCTGATTGGTATTGCGCTTTTTCTTTCCCACTTCTCCGCGCATAAAAAGGGACTGAAATCGTTCCGTGGTAATTACCCTGATTACTTTATATCTAAAAATAAAATGGAGCTTGAAAACGGCGTGGATGTACCCGCTATCTTCAATGAAATAAAAAAGAAATACAAGAACAATCCAATTAATACCGAAGATGGGTTGAAGATTGAATTCGATACCGATTGGGTGCATTTGCGCACATCGAACACGGAACCGATCATCCGCATTTATGCGGAGAGCGGCTTTGAAACAACGGCTAACAATATTGCAAAAAGATTAATGGCCGATATCAAGGAAATGAAGAGTTGAGTGGTGAGCGGAACTACGTCCATAAAGATATAAGTGCACCCATAGAGTAGAGTACTTTTAGAATTGCCAGCGGAAGAACTATAGTTGAACACCTGTTGTGTCACTCCCTTGTGCGTTCAGACCTCTGTTCAGCGAGGACCAGACAAACTTTATTACTATGCAGGATACTACATTACAAAAAAATAAAGACAACATCACTACTG
>DASQMG010000326.1:0-7196 GCA_035645595.1 Flavisolibacter sp.
TCCAAACGGTGGCTATGTCCTGCACATGGCCTTTAAAAACAATATTGGTTACGCCGTACATTTTTATCAGCCGCTCTGTTAACAGCTGGTGTTTTCCCGTACCATAAAAATTAAATGTAACCGGCCGGCTCTTCCATTTAGGATCCTGCAACACCTGTATCAAAAGATCATGGCCTTTATGATAAGTCTCCAATCGTCCTACCAGTGCTATGTTATATTGACCGTTGATAACGGCCGGAAATTCTTCCGGAACATCCACAGGAACAGTGAAGGGATTAAATACAGTTTTAGAATTACCATGCTCCTCACCAATCATGGTCTTGTGCATGGCAAGGTTGGCGCCTGAGACAAAATAGTTTACCCGGGCTGCACCATAGCATGCCCTTAACTCATTGATTTCTTCATCCTTAATAAATGTCAGGAGTAGGTCTGTTACCAACTGCGAAAGAGTTACGTATGGTATTCCCTGCTGCCTGCAAACCGTCATGTAATATTTTCCATCCACATTGTTTCCCTGAGATATAACCACCAACTGCGGCTTTGATTTGATTATAGCCGCTAAAAAAGGGTGGGGTTTTAGTTTTGCTTTCCGTAATATTTTCTCGGGTAAAGAGGGATAATCAATTGAGCTGAGATCAACGTGAGAAGCACCTTTTGCCTGTAACTTTTGAATAAACGGGTGCTTATACCTTACAGCAAATTTTACAGTGTGGCCTTTTTCAGCAAGCAGTAGAGCCGTCTCCGACCATAAGGTTTCACTGCCGCCCCAATAAGAATTTGTGGATACGAAAAAGATGGTTTGCTTCATTAATGAATACCCAATAAAAATTTAGCGTTGCGATTTTAAAATTTGCCGGTTGAGGTAGACAATAAATCCCAGCTTGCAGCAACAAATCCAGTAGAGAATTTTCCGGACCACAATCACAGTTCTTACTAAAGTCTATTTTGAAGCCAACAGAGATAAATAACAAACTATTCAGTAACACCTATCCACCTTTTGAAAGGTATTTATCGTATAATTCAATGTATTGTTCAACCATGCTTTCTACGGAAAAATGCTTATGTGCACGTTCTTTATTGGCCTCTCCAATACTGATTCGCTTCTCTGGACTCTCAATCAGGTCTATTATTATATCAGCTAAGTTATCTACCTGGCCATACTCAGCTAATGTATTCTTATAACCCATTATTTCACTTAAGGCTCCAATATCATATCCGGCAACAGCCAATCCCATACTCATAGCAAAAGGAGTTACTTGTCCAAAACTTTCATCATGTACCGGTGCAACAAACACACACATTTGTTTATATAAACCTGGCAGGGACTTGTAACTAACAAACCCTGTGAATACAAAATTATTACTGAGCTTTTCCTCAGCTACCCTCTTTTTATAATATTCAAAATAATGTCCTCCCCCTATTATATAACATTGTATGTCGGGGTTCCTTTTTACCACAGTAATAAACACCTCTATCGCTTCCGGATTAAGTTTATCCCGATCTAGCCGGTAAACCATACCTATATTATTAGGTAAAGAATTCAGGTCCTCGTTTTTAAAATGGCTAAAGTCAGAACCCGGATAGATAACAGATGAGGATACTGCACTATTATTAAACTCATTTTTTACATAGTCACTAACAAACACGTTATGTACTACGGATGAATTAAAAAAAGGAGCTGTAGGTACATTAATATTTTGAATCACATCAATCTTTAGCTCTTCACATATTTTAAAAACAGTTTGATACCAGATTGCAAAATTTTTATATCGATGCTCGTGCCTGATCCAGTAATGTATGTGTACAAAATCAGGGTTCTCAACTTTCAAAAAATCATACAATTCTTGCATCTGTCCATAAGGAAAACTATAGATAGCCAAGGGCTGATAAGGAAGAGGGTCGGGAAGTTCCGGTACAATAATTTTATGTGAATACTTTTCAGATGTATGCTCAATAATATCTACAATAAGCTGGCTTGTTCCACCTATGATAAAATTGCCATTGGCGTGTATTATTTTAATCCTGCTTTTAGAAGGTTGAGAACTTAGCTGATATGGTACGAAAGAAGGCCTCTCTTTACTCAAACCGTTTATGAATACATGTGCTTTGTATAAAAGCGAGGAAGTTTTTCGTAAAACCTTTTTAATCATTTGAAGGCGTACAAGTAGTTATTTAAATAGCTAGCAGGAAATGATTTTACAATTAATTTTTACTGTAAGACTGCATTGTAAAATCAATACAATCTATTAGCGTATCACCTAACTGGGTTAACCGTTCCTTGTTGTTTAACCTCAGGATTTCATACATTACGATCTCCCTTTGCACGGTCAATGCCTCTCCCATCTTTATGGCCAAATCGTTTGCATCAGAAGCCTTGAAGAAAGTAACTAATGATTCATTTTGTATTTCCTTATTAACTTCTATATCTGAGATAATTGCCGGAATGCCATTAGCAACAGCCATATATACTGCCCCGCCACCAGGCCCACCTTCGAATAATGTAGGTTGCAATACAGCCACTGAACGTAACATTAATGCTAACTGATCTGTTTTAGGAATATGGCCTAAAAAGTGAATAGCGTTAGTTAAACCCAAATTTTCTACATGCTGTAACAATTGCTTTTTTCGTTCATCTGTTCCTGACAAATCCGTCATTCTTCCCGTGCAAACGATTTCAATATGATTTCCCTGTTCGTTTCTTAAAATCCGTAGGGCCTCAAATGCAGTTTCGTGGGATTTATGTAACCAGAATTGATTTGAGATAACAAAATAAGGATGAACAATTTTATACTTTTCTAATATGTCGCTTTCAGCTACTGCCGCATTATAAATAGATTCATTTGTATAGGGTGCAAAAGGCAAATTGTAAATTTCCGACTTAGCGTAGGGAATAAACTTATTTAAATCATCATGCGTAGCTTTGGAGTTGACGATTACAGATTTTGCGTTCAACAATGTCGTTGCATAATTAATGTCTGTACGTAAGCAAAATTCTTTGGTATATAAGTGAGTATAATACTTGTACACAAAATCAAACAAGTAACCAACCCATGGTACGGGACAGGAAGGAGGAAACCCATTTAAAAGGACAGGTAAAACAACATCGGCCTTAATGCTTTGGAGAGCATTTAATTTCCCTTCGTAACCATAATCGTTGTAATAAATAATTTCTACATCCTCTTTTGAAAATATTTCTTTGATATTGTTTATTTGTTGATAATCGTCATTATTTACTTGAATATCCTTTTTAAAAGGTGATATTGATTTTATGGTGGATGGATTTCTAGATAGCTCAACTGCTGTTCTGGCAACGTCTGTCAACTTCCTGTAAATACTCTTTATTGCAGGGACAGATGGATCATGCACAAGAATAAACACACTACACCTTCTCTTCTCCTGTGTTAGCAAGCCTTTTACAAGACCATGCAATAAATCAATACCGCCTGCCCATTGAAAATCCAATGTATAAATAGCTATGTTCAGAGAAGGTTTCTTATCTAGTGATAAACTCATACTTAAAATAGCTATCGGTTTCCGCCACTTTTTTAAACCCTAACTTCTCATAAAGTTGTACAGCAGCTTTGTTTACTTTATCAACAGTTAGCGAAATTTTTTTTACATTATTCGCCTCAGCCTTTTGTATCAAAGCATTCATCATCTGCTTACCGTAACCTTTACCTTTTACACCGGGTAATACACATACACCTAACCATACTTCGTCTCCTTCCCTTTCCAAATGTCCGTATGCTACCGGCTTATCGTTTTCTGTAAAAAGCAAGGTAGCTATATGCTGCTTTATAACACTTACATCGCGTTTAGCAAAGTACCGGAATGTGCCCGCAGATTCACCGATGTTATCAATAAAGTTTTGTAGCAGGCCAACATTATTACCCGTTACAGACACAACCTCCATCAGGATTTATACTCTACTATTTTTTCGACAATAAAAGCAACATCATCGTTAGTGAGAGAGGGATAGCTGGGCAAATTAATTCCTCTCCATCCTAAGCTTTCTGCTACCGGGTGCCGTTGGTATTTGTTAGAATACATTGGCATAGTATGCACCGGGTAAAACAATGGTCTCGTTTCTATACCGTGTGCTGCTAAATGCTCACGCAGCGGGTCTCTATCGGCAGGCTGTTGCACCAGTATTGAGCACATCCAGTAAGTATGAAGTACATCAGCATGCTGTTCGTGAAAAAGGATACCACTGTCTTTTAATCCATCCCGGTAAAGATTGGCGATAGCTATCTTCCGGTCGATAAAAGTTTGTACCTGCTCTAATTGTGCAAGCCCAATGGCAGCACAAATGTTTGTCATCCGGTAATTGTAGCCAACTACATCGTGCCAGTACTGCCTGTGTTTGGCAAGGCCCTGGCCCTTAAAATGCACCGCCCGGTCATGCAGGGTTTCATCATTCGTAATTACCATACCTCCTTCACCTGTCGTAATAGTTTTGTTACCAAAAAAGCTAAAGGTTGAAATATCACCAAAGGTTCCCGTTTGCCGATCCTTATACTTTGATCCGATAGACTCAGCACAGTCTTCCACCAGGAACAAGCCCCGGTCATTGCAGATGGTTCGTAGCGAATGTAAATCGCAGGGATGGCCGTAAAGGTGCACTGCGATAACAGCCCTTGTTTTAGGCGTCAGCTTTTTTACCACATCGTCAGGGTCCATCTGCCATGTATCGGCTAAGGAGTCCACAAAAACAGGCGTAGCACCGGTATACACAATAGCGTTCACCGAGGCAATGTAAGTTAAGGTGGGTACTATTACTTCATCTCCGGGACCAATACCTAATGCCATAAGAGCCAAATGCAAAGCCACAGTGCCGTTACTTACTGTTGCAGCATGCCGTACATTTATAAACCGGGCAAATTCCTCTTCAAACCGGGAGATAAAAACTCCTTTAGAAGATATCCAGGTAGAATCAATACACTCATTTACATATTTCTTCTCATTACCTGTAAGTGACGGCTGGTATACCGGGTACTTAATTTTCATCGTTTCCTTTTTGTAATAAACTAGTAAATAATTCTAAATAATGAATGGCGGTGGTATGCCATGTCATTTTTTTAGAAGCTATTAGAGATTGGTTAACAAAACCTGCTCTTTTATCGCTATTGCCGAGGCATTCTTCAATAGCTTCTGTTATGCTAGAAACATCTTTAGGATCAAACGTAAATGCTTGAAGTCCCTGTAGCTGAAGATGTTCTTCAAATGCGGGTATATTGGATTGAAGTACAGGTGTACCCATGGGCCAGGCATCAAGGCCAACCCCGTTACCTGCTTCATACAAAGAGGCGTTTAGTACGGCAAATGCCTTTTGTTGCAGGTAGTGCATTTGCTTATCATCTACATAACCTAATCCTTGCACATCTCCTTCCTCCAGGTCACTGTTCTCCAACCCCAGGTATGAACTTTTGCCCTTAATCATTTCTGTATTCTTGCCGGTAAGTACCAGCCGAAACCGGCGCCCATCGTTATTGACACGCGAAGTGGCACTTATTACATTTCCAATATTTTTATGAGCTGTTATATGCACTGGAAAAAGTATATACGGTTCGTTTAACAAGTTTGGATAAGCAAAAAGATTATCGGGTAACAAGTCATCATTTCGGTACATGTTTAGGGATGCCAGATGAATGACCCGAACAGCTGCTGCCTGTGGATAAAATTTACGCAATTCCCTTTCCATAAAGTGGGTGGAAACAACAGGAAAAGTATCCTGCATCCAATCATGAATGCTTTTATTTAAAAGCTCTATCTGTTCATTATTATACACCAGGGTTCCAAAGAAGTACCTGAAATTAAAATCGTGAAAGGTGGCTACTTTAGGACAAGCCGTCTTAGGTGATTTCAATAAATAAGGCCAGGGGAAATAAGCAATATCGAAACCCTTTGACAATTCAATTATCTCATCATGCAACTTCTCTTTTTCATCTCTTTGTTTATAGAGCCGTGTTTCTACTTTTCGGACCAGGTAACGTATAGCCCTTCTATGCAGGCGGTGCTGTGCAGGGCTAGCCAGTTGGAGCGATTGAAGTTGCTGCACCCTGATATTACGTTTGACAAACTCCTTAAAATCATACGAAGTAGCAGCATGTTCGGCATCGCAAAACAGCGTTAACCGGATAGAGGGATCAACATCAGCCAACGCACATAACAGGTTAAATAAAAAGCGTTTTCCACCTCCATGATTTAACTGGTGATCAAAGACTGCAATTCTCATGGCCTATGTTGACGCTTCCGTATTCTGCTTTTAATGGCAGGTGGTAAAATGCTTTTCAAAATAGCAGTTACAATAGGAGGAACCCAATCCTTTATAGTTAAAGCCCGTATGGAACCGACAGACTTATTCTCTTTCCATGCATCCATAGCCGTAAGCTTTCTAGCAAATAGATTAGAATATTGAAAGCTTAATAGTTGATCATAAACAGGTATCAAACCTTTTACATCCATAGACCGTTCTGCATCCGTTTTGCTTGACCATGTGGCATTATCAGCAACCCGATAAACAGACATAACTGAATTGATTCGGCCCAGTAAACCAAAATGCGCCATAAATAAATTAACTGCCCAATCATAAGCGGTAACAGTAAATAGCGCAGCAGGCAATTGATCAAGCCATTTTTTTCTATAGCAGCAAACCGAAAATGTTCCTATCAATCCTTCTATTGTTATAAGATCGCTTATACTAAAAGAGGCGCTGCCGTCGGTCGGAGGAATTTTATACTTATTCATAGACGGGGCTACTTCCCCCGTCAGTTCAAAAGGCTCGAAAATGCGGGAGGTTCCTTTTTGCAGGATGAATGAATGAAAGCACATGGAATGGAATGGATGCTGCTCCAGGAATTCCACCTGCTTCTTTACTTTAAAAGCATCAAGCCAATAATCATCTCCTTCTAATACAAATACATATTCGCCGGTACAAAGCGAAAAACCTTTTTGATAGTTTTTTGTGATGCCCAGATTGACTTCGTTGTGTATGAGTTGTACGTTTCCTGCGCCTGCTAACTTTGAAGTAGCCACTTTAAAAGTGTTGTCGGTGGAAGCATCATCCAGTAGTATAACTTCCGTATCAAACTCATTCATTTGCATCAGGATACTATCCACAGCATCACTTATATAGTCTTCGTGATTATAACAAACTATCAGAATGCTGATTTTCATGAGTGGTACTTGAGATGGCC
>DASQMG010000327.1:0-8147 GCA_035645595.1 Flavisolibacter sp.
ATTTCTACGTGCTATTATCTCTTCTTCTGTGAGTTGAAGATCGAAAACAGTGTAATAAAGAGCCCTGTCTTTTTTATCATTAAGCCCTTTGTGGAGCACTTTAACTAAAGTAGAATCACCAAAATAAAAGGTAGACCTGGCTTTTTTCCATGCATCATTAACCGATACCTTTTTTAAAACATCGCTCGAATCCAAATAGTATTTTAGATAAACAAAGCCAAGCAGCTTAAATTCTGAGGGAGTGGTAATCTTAAGCGTATCCTCCACAATGAAATAGCTTCGCTCTTCTTTGTCAACAAGTGCTGCACTCAGATCAGCACTTTTTTTCTCGGCACTGGTTTGACTAAACGATTTTTGATAGAGCAGAAGAAACAAACAGAAAAGCAGTTTCGTTTTCATCCATCAAATATAGAGAGAAGATAGGTAGGGGACAATACAGGGGACGGATGAATTTTTCTACCGACAATTTCGATTTATAGGCTTAAGCCTTACAATGCAGTACAGTAAAGGGTTTCATTGAAGTGGCAGATAAAGGCTAATAAAGCCCAGTAGCCTTTAGTGTACTTCAGTCCCGGGCACGATAACCCCTCGTTTGAGGGTTTTTTCCATGTTTAGACCTGGCAATAATACTGCTGTATATCAATCTTTTACCTTTCTATCTTCCTTTGTTCCACTTATTTTTATCCGGGATGTCAGCACAGAGTTCGTTTGCTCTAAAACTTTGTATTCCCGAACCCTGATCGGATTTCCATTGCAACCAGAATCACATCACAATCGTTCCGCCCTTTTTTGCTACAACCCATAAAAAGATAACAATCCCTGAGACGAGAGATGAAACTTTGCGCATAGAAATTTTTTGCTAGTAAGTGCTAGTTACATCCGTAAGTGATCTCATGAATGATACAATTGCTTTTTTTTCATTTTGATTTAAAGAAAGGGAATCAAATGGAAGTGACTGAAACGGCAGGTTGATGCCAATACCAGTACCGCCGCCTTTGTGGTAAAACTCTACTATATCATCTAATGTTTTGTAAACACCATTGTGCATGTAAGGGGCCGTCTTTTCAATGTTGCGCACCGTTGGCGTTTTAAAGGCGAACATCAGCTCAGCCATGCGGTTGATTTTATATCTCCCTGAATCGCTGTCTATCACTGCATTTTTCCAAACCGCTTTCAACGGTACGCCGATTATCTCCGATTCGGATTTGGTAAACCACGGCGGAATGTTTCCATTAAATAAAGGTATAAAGTGGCAGGTGGCACATTTGGCTTTGCCGGTAAATAAATTAAATCCCTGTATCTGCTCTGTTGATAAAGCGTCATTATCGCCTCTCATGTATTGATCAAACGGCGAAGCAAAGGGACTCAAAGAACGGACATAGGCAGCCAGAGCGTTTCTAACTTCGTAGCCGCCTACTGCTTCTTTTTTTATACTAAAGGCTTTTTCAAAAAGGAGTGCGTACTCCCTGTGACCAATCATTTTTTCCGCGATTCCTGCAGAAGTAAAATTGAACTCGTTGCTGTTTTTCATTACCTCGTTGGCCTGGTCTTCAAGTGTTACGGAACGAAGATCATAGAACTGGTGGCTTTGTAATGCGGCATAGTAAAGTGATGGGGTGTTACGCTGCAAAGAACCGCCATGTACAAAATTGGCGGACTTTTCTTTGCTATCAGTAAAGTATAAGTCTGGCTTATGACAGTTTGCACAACTAAGCTTACCCGATTGGGACAACCGCGTATCAAAGAAGAGCTTTTTACCTAAAGCAATTTTCTCATTGTTGGCTTTTGCCACAGCATACGAGGAATAATAATCTGCATCAAACCCCTGCCCTTTCAACAACTTACTAAGCGTCCCACGAAAAGGTTTTACCATCATACTATCACTCGCAACACCGAACTCTGTTTTGTTTTCATATACTTCACTTAAAGGCATCAAAAAATTGGTAAGAAATCCGAGCCGATCAAACGAATCAAAGTCGGTATGTTTTTTAAGATAGCTAACAACTCCTTCAAATAATTTCTTTTTGGCTTCATCACCATTTTGTTTTTCTATGTATAACGCTGCTATCTGCTCAATACCAAACAAACTATGTAATGCCTCCTGTAAAGAAAGCTTGCTGAGCGGCGCATCAGAACCGGTTATACCCAAAGCGGCAATGCGTATAAACTGGTGCTGTATCATTTCCCTTATATGGTTTGCACTTATGTTATTGTATTCCATATTTTTCCGCATGAACCGCAGGTCGGTCTGCAGCAATTTTATTTCAACAGATAGCTCTTGTTGCAAGGAATCATGGTAGCCGTCATAAAGAAATTGTTCTATTACCTGGAAGCCGTGGGGTGGCCAAACCTGTCCGTCTTCCGTCTTAACATCGGGCAATGCGGGACCATTAATTCTTTTTGTAAGACCCTGAAAATAATATTCGGCAATGGCCTCAATCTTTTTATAATTATACCGGCATGCCGCAAACTGATGCTGCAAGAAAACCGCCGGCTTATGGTTGGAAACAGCATTGTCAAGCACATCAAGCCTGTGAAGTAGAGAGTCAGTTTGCCTGTTATAATAGTCTTTAATAGGCTGTTCACCGGAAGCTGTTCCCTGAAAGTCATTGCCACAACCGCTTATTTGCCATTGAACAAAGAAAACAATGAGAATGATAAGAGAAGTCAATTTTAATTTCATCCTTTTGAATATAATATTTAATCCCCTCCGTAAAAGGAAGGGGATTAAAAAGTTCAAAATCTATGGGCACAGATTAGCGGGGAACACCCTTTAAAATAAGTGTTTGCCCTCCTGCCTTGTAAGGCTGCACAGAAGTGGCTTTACTTGGATTTAAAAACTTGTCGCCATCCACCCATGTATGTGCATGAATGTTTATAAGGAAAGTATTGGCTTCACCAATTGTTTCGGAAATATCTATCATCGCGCCATGTTCCCAGGTAGCGAAACGCTGATCGTTTGTTGGGTTGTATTTTGTGGCAGCTACTTTATTGCGCAGGTCAATCATTTTCTTTTTGGTTCCTGTGGCTATATCATACTGCCAGATCAATGAATTGTGCGAAGCTCCTGGAAAGAAAGAGTCGCCATCTTCCTGTATGTAAACATAATTGTTGGTTACACAAAGGTTATCGGGATTGATCATTTCAACACCTGGATTCAAGTCGCCATCTTCGACTACTTCTAGCGTACCTAATAAAGGATTGGCAGCATTTAATTTAATGCGGTACATACGGCCCCAATATGTTTTTTCAGGTTGCCCGCTCACGCCTGTTGCTACAAAGTATATTTCCCGGCTGTTAGTGCCACCGCCTTTTCTATAATCCAGGTCTTCTACTCTTGCGAACTGAATGGATTTTAATGGAGTGTTTAGATTTTCAATTTCAGCTCCTGTCAGGTTTTTTGCATTGGGAACTTCCACAAACTCCACATCATATATATTTCCCTTTGTCATGTTTGTCTCAATCTGGTTCAGGTTGGTTCTTCTTAACACATATAGCTTACCATTATCCAAATCCCCTAATGTGTTAGACACATATAAATAAACCTGACCGTTACCGGCATCCTCGCCAAGAATAATTACGGTTTTTCCTGAGTAGGCATCTTTAGGCAGCGGAACAGAATTTTCACCACTAAATTTTCCAAGGGCAGGTTTTACCCTGCTTTGGCTGGAGGGATCCGCCATCGCTATCGGATCAATAGCATGAGTCATTGCATTTACATTGCTTTCGCCAGTTGTAAGAAAAACAGGTTTGGGAAATCCATGTTCTTCAGGAGTTGCCAGAGTACCAGAACACAGGCGAAACATACCACCATCTGAATTGACGATATATTCTCCCTTTGTAGGGTTTAGTTTTTTATCAAGATAAACCCTGGATAGGGCCCATGTATTTTCATGATTAGTTACCATGATATAACCGCTGCCGTCAGGATTTTTTAAAAAGCCTTGACCATCGGGCGCACCGCCATAAACAAAGTTAGGAGAACCTGGAATCGTATCGCTGCTGCTGATTAAGGTGTACCCACTTATAGTAGAGGTAAAAGCAGGGTCTATTGTTATAAATGATTCTGCATTAGAACGATTCTTAAATTCTGGTTTTTCACTTGTGCTACTTACACTATCTTTTTTGTCGCAGCCGATAAAAAAAGTCATAGCAAAAGTGGCTGCGATTACCGATTTCCTCATAAAATTATTTTTGGTAAATCTCACTGCCGAATATTACCATATTGTTATGCGGACCTTACCAAATTGTGAAACAAAATTTACGGGCAGAATTTAAAATATTAACGAAGCAAGATCAAAGCTACCAAGAAAGGTATTTAGGCGCTAGCCCACACCTTTAGAGTAGGCGTACGTTTATAGTTTTTACAAATGATTCGAAGGCAACACTAATATAATTCAGGTCGTAGGTTAGTGAATAGGCAAACTTGGAGTAGCTATCTCATTAGTATACAATATCTTAGGGGCGCATACTCCCCGACCTTTTGTAGAAAAGTACCTACGAAGGCCTTTCTATTGCAACACTTAGCTGCATATCTGTTTATCCATAGTATCGCCTCTATATTAAAAGACAGCTGTTAAAGATAGTTTGACAATGCCTAGTGTCTTACTAGCGGGCACCTTTTATGTTGACAAGCGGCAAGGGTCATGACAACAAAAGTAAATAGATCGAAATAACAAGCAATACAAGGCTTAGTCCTGTAAGGATTTCCCATGCTAAGCAACGTCGTTTAGTTCTGCTCATGCCTCAATTTTTATGAATTAGATAAAGTGGTATAACTGAGTTATGGACTAATCACGCTTGGTAAAATACACGAGATTATAACTGTCTATCGAAACCAACTTGCTGCCATAGGGCATTTACACCCTTGACAGGTCAACGGTTCAATGTGTTCATAATTTCTTAATCATTCGTCTAAACAAATATGCTTTACATTTCAACACACACGACTATTTTGAACTCCATTCTACTAGTCATTACCGGCCTCATTCTTTTCCTTTATGCCTTTAATAATTTGTTCGAAGGCTTAAGAGAGATTTCCGGCGATAAACTAAAAGCCTTTTTAGACCGTTTACCAATAACGTATTCAAAGGCATTTTTTCCGGTTACATCGTGACCGTGTTGCTCGATTCTTCTTCCGTCGTAATTATCATGACAATCGCACTTGTCAATGTTGGTACACTAACCTTTCGGCAAGCGATGGGTGTGGCGAAGAGTGCTGCCATCGGTACCACATTTTCTTCCCAGGTCTTTGCCTTCGATAATTGAAGAATACGCCGCTATACCGATTGTTACAGGGTTTGTAGTAATTTTCGCTTTCAAAAAGCGTTTTCCTGTTAATCTTGGTAAAGTGATCTTTTCTTTCGGGCTTCTTTTCTTTGGCCTTTTTACAATGGAAGGAGCGGTGGAACCACTTAAAGAAAGTAACTGTTTTGTAAGCTGGCTGCAGTCGCTGGAAAACACCTAAAAAAGAATGCTAACCGGTGCCGTGGTAACTATTGTAGTGCAAAGTTCCAGTGCTACGGCGGGTATGGTGATAGGCTTCCAAGGTTTAATTGCAATAACAGCGGGTATACCGGTTATGTTGGGAGCCGAATTGGGAGCTTGTGCTGATACGTTGGTGCGTTCCGACGGTAGAAGTAGGGCCGCAATTAAAACAGGTCCTTTTCACTTGCTGTTTAACTTCTTCACCACCTTCCTTGGGATGTTGCTGCTACCTTTTATTTTGCACAGGCTGTATTGCGCAATCAACAGGCGCCTTCCATGCGCAAACCATAGCCGCCGCCCGCATGCTCTTTAGTAGCCTGGGGGTGTTAATGACGATACCTTTCACACCATTTTTTTCAAAGAATATTGGATAAGAGGTTTCGTGATAAAGTGCAAAGTGCAAAAGTAGTGGTCGCAGATGCCTGATGAAATTGTAGAAAGGGTTTTATAGGCGGCTGATTTATTTTATATTTATAAACCAGGAGTAAAGTATTCCTGTTCTACATCAATTTATAACTACCACCGAAACCTGTTCACTCAATCCAAATGACAGGTTATCCTAGCACCGCTAGGCTCATCCTCGGTGATAACTCTGCTTTGAGGATATAATACAATATCATCGCTGCCATCAGTGAATTTTAAATCAATACCGTTCCTAGTTTCCGCGATCTTTTTCGTTTTAAAAGCAAAGCGGCCTAAACCCTTCAAGGTATTAAGTGAGTAAAGGAATTTTCATTTCAGCAGGTAGTCAGTCTTCGACATCAAATAGAGGAAAACTTAATATTGAAATCATAGGCATGGCATCCACTTTGTTCTTTTAAGCATCCTTAACTCAAAGAATATGAAATTAGCCACAGCCATAGAAGGAGGACTTGCGGGGGTTACCACAATATCACTGATCGGTGAAACACTCCGTAAACTGGATAACAATCGTTCACATGGTAGTTTTTTAAATGCAGATAACCTGCGACGGCGCTTTAAAAAGGCGTCTTCTAAAAAGGCTGGCAAAGCGACTAAGCAATTTATCCTGCTGGCGGGTGAACTGCTAGGCAGTTCCGCTTTTTTAGGAATGGCTTTCTTGGGAAAGAAAAGAAATGCCGTAATGCGAGGAGCAGCCTTGGGCGCTGCTGCAGGTCTAGGGTCTGTTTTGCTCCGGGACCGAAAGAATAAAAAGGAAGGAATGGATGGGCATGAAGGCTATCCGCTTATGATGGGAGTAAAAGATCCTCTACTTTCAAAAGTGTTGGAGGTCGGCTTGTTTGCTGTGGGAGGCGTGGTTGCCGGAAAACTGGTTCAAAGTGCCGGAAAAAAGAAAAAGAAAAAACAGGTGTACTGAAGAGGAAATATATTATTTATAGTGTAAACCGAATTAAAATGGATGACCAGCATAATACCGCGCAAAAGCATCCACAATACGAAAGTGATACAAAGCAAATTGTTCGTCGTCACTTATCTGACCCCAATCATGTCATTACCGAAGAAGAAATTGCCAGTATACGTATAGGTAGGACACCGCTGTTATACCCAAGGCCAATCGAGGCACTTTACAATTCAGAAGATTCGATGAGAGGAAGGGCAGCCGGCAAGTGAACGAAAGCGCTTTTTAAGTGCCGAGAATAAATAGCAAGGTTAACCTCAAGAGCGATTGCATTATTTGTTTCGAAGTAACCGCAATGAAGCACGTTATACTTCGGTGTACTGAAGGGCGCCATACGTTACTCCAATTACCCTATCAAGGTGGAAATAAAATAGATAGGACAAAAAAATTACATTATATCATTTTTCTGGTCCCCTTAAAGAATTCACCACTTTCTTTAAATCTCCCGTTAAAAGTCGGAGTTAGCGCTAGCCCTAAACGCGATAACCCGGTGTATATGATATAGTGTTCAATAAGAAACCTTACTTCAGTATAAAGCCTTTGTATTTTAGAGCTTCCGACAATCTAACCGCATAAATTTCAGATTTCATGTTGTGCAGCAGGGGTAACTTTTTCAGGCATCTATAGCAATCAAGTGTTGCCCAAATCAAAAAAAGCTATGTCCGACTAAGGAAAAGAATGTTCAGTAACGACCTAGCTACATACTCCACATTATTCTTTCATAATTAGTGCAGGCCAATGCGATTGGTGCCTCAGTAAGTATTCCCGTATAGGTACGTAAGAGTAAGGATTTAAACATCAGCATTCGCCCTATTCAAAAGAAATACAGCTACCTCCAAAATAGAAGGAATTTAAGATCAAAATACTTGGTGTGATATGAGGCAAGCCACAAAAACAAATTGTTATTTCTATGGGACAAGCTGAACGATATAGACGAAACTGCTACATTAACCCATCTTTATACTTATCGATTGCGTCAGCAAAAGTCTTAATCATTATTCTCCGGTAAAAGAAACAAAATAACAGACTAACAAACTACTCCGATCTGATGTACCTACACACGCTAAAAGATGAAATTGTTGTCCTTACTTCCTTAATTAAAGGCATGGATGCTTTGCATGATTTATGCCTCTCGCTTGAGCCAGGCTGCAGTTTTTCTATACAGCGTATCAGGCAATACTTTTTGAAGCGTAGTTCCTTTCAACATCTGTGCTTCCATCATCGGAGCTTGTATTGTGCTGTCTATAATTAATTCACCGACTACTACATCAGAAGATTGATA
>DASQMG010000328.1:0-1643 GCA_035645595.1 Flavisolibacter sp.
TGATCCGGGCAATACGTCTACAACAATTCCACGTAGATTATTGTATCCGCAAAATGAGTACAACTATAACGCGGCGAACGTTGGAGCTGAAGGAACAATCAATGTGTTCACAAGCAAAATATTCTGGGATTTGAATTAATAATCAAATTGTCAATTAATGAAAATGCTTAAAATGAAAAAAATATTTCTTGTAGGAACACTGGCTGCAGCTTCACTATTTACTTTTACCGGTTGTTTAAAAGATAAAGACTTTGAAAACCAAAAATACGGTACGCAAATCAGGGAAATGAAAGGCGTTGCCTTCCCGGAGGCGGCTAGCGGTCCTCTGGCAGTCAGCGTTACCTCATCCAGTACTTCGCAAACAATTGATGGGGCTACTATTGTACTAGAACAAGATGGTAATGCTGCCAGCGATGTGCAGGTAACACTGCAGATAAATAATGCATTGGTAACTGCTGCTGGCTTAACCCCACTGCCTACCACTGCCTTTTCTATTGTTGGTGGTAACACTGTAACAATTCCTGCTGGTCAAAAGCAGGTAATGGTTAAGCTTGCTTTCCCCAATTCCGCTGCACTAAGTCCTACTACTTCCTATGGCCTTGGCCTAACCATCAGCTCTGTTAGTGGTGGTTATACCATTGCTAAAAATCAAAAAGATCTTGTATTTTCTATCAGTGTGAAAAACCTGTATGACGGCATTTATTCAGTTGTATCCGGTAAGGTAACGAGGTACACTGCTCCAGGCACGCCGGCAAACGATGCATTAAGCGGAAATTTAGCAGGTAATCCGGATGTTAAATTGATCACTACTGGTCCAAACAGTGTTTCGATACCCGCCCCGGCAACTCCAAATCCAGGAACCATCTATTGGGCTAATGGACAAAATTCCCAAGTAGCAGGTATTGATGGTTTAAGCCTTACGATAAATCCATCAACAAATGCAGTTACGGTATCATCGGCAGGCAATGCAACACTTGCCAACTGGGCCGGCTCTACCCCGGGAATAACATACAACAGGTACGATCCTGCGACAAAAACTTTCTACTTGGCCTTCCGGTGGAACCCAACGGCAAATGTTAGAGAATATGAAATTGTTCTAAAATATAAAGGACCAAGATAAAGGCCGACTTATAAAAAAAGCCACTCATTGAGTGGCTTTTTTTATGCGAACGACCATGTTTTAACTTACATTCGTTGGCTTAAATATCATTAATGGAGCAACAACCTCAAAACGGTATCAATATAGAAATTACAGAAGAAGTAGCCGAGGGCAGCTATGCTAACCTCGCCATTATCACCCACTCACATGCAGAGTTTGTAATAGATTTTGTCAACGTTATGCCTTGTACACCAAAGAGTAAAGTTAATTCACGCATCATTTTTACTCCTCAACATTCCAAGCGTTTTATGAAAGCACTTGCTGAAAATGTACAGCGTTATGAAGCCGCTAATGGGAACATTAAAGATTTAGAAGAAGTGCAGATTCCGTTAACCTTTGGCGGCCCTGCTGCACAAGCGTAACCCCGAACCCCTGAAACAACTATTTTGTCCTAAAATATAGTGTTGCACTTATTGGTTAGCTATTGACGACAGTCAAAAAATTTGAAGACCGGTCAACCTAAAAAGATAAAACCTCCTTAGGA
>DASQMG010000329.1:0-8917 GCA_035645595.1 Flavisolibacter sp.
CTTACCAAATACAGGCATGGTGGTAACAACAGATATTGGGGATCCTGGAGATATTCATCCAAAAAACAAACAAGATGTAGGGAAAAGACTGGCCGATATAGTCTTGAATAAACTTTATCAAAAAAAAGGCGAATGTACGGGCCCAAGGTACCAAAGCATGAAAATAATCGGCACTACAGTCAGCCTTAGTTTTACGCATACCGGCAGCGGCCTGCAGGCAAAGGATAAAGGCAGCAGGGTTAATGGTTTTGAAATTGCCGGTGCCGATAAAAAATTTCATTTGGCGCAAGCCATCATTTCTGGAAATAAAATAATGCTGCACGCTGATAGTGTTCTACAACCTGTGGCAGTAAGGTACAATTGGGCCGATGATGCCTCGTCAGGTAATTTATTTAACAGGGAACTTTACCCTGCTGCGCCATTTAGAACCGATAATTGGGAAGGCATTACCGTAAGAAATAGGTACAATTACTAACACAAATCATTAACGCATATCACTAGCGTTTTGATAGGGGTAAGATATGAAAATGGCTATAAACCAGCTGTTCCAGCAGACATAATTACAATACTTCAGGGAACAAAGTCATAATTTGTCCGCCCACTTTTTTGGCAATTTTATAGAATATCGTTTGAACCCTAAATTCGTTACTTTAGATATTTATTTTCAGTGAAACACATTACCACCGATAATGACAAACAATTGCTTATTCGTTTGCTTGCAAACGATGAATCAGCCTTCACTGAACTTTTCAATCAATATTATTTCTCTGTAATTGAGTATGTGTCTAAATTTTTGAAATCAAAACCACTTTCCGAAGACGTAACCCATGAGCTTTTTATCAGTTTGTGGGAGGACCGCCAAAAGCTAAAAGATGTTGAATCCTTCAAGGCTTATCTTTTTACCTGTGCCCGAAATAAAACGCTTAACCTTCTAAAAGCAATTTCACGATCTGAGATAGCACTCGGAGAAATTGTAAAAACATTTCCTTCCAGGCCAATTAGCGGGGAAGAAAAAATGTTGGAAAAAGAATATATTTCTTTTATTCATGCCGCTGTTCAAAAGTTGCCAACCCGTTCAAGAGAGGTCTTCCTGCTATGCAGGGAGAGTGGGCACACCTATAAGGAGGTAGCTCAGGCCCTTCACATTTCGCGGAATGCTGTCAAAAACCACATGGTTTATTCCATAAGGAAAATAAAAGGATACGCACAGCGTGATCTGGGCATTTCTTTCTCGCTTATCTCTCTATTATTCTGCTGCTTCAAATAAATTTTAACTTCTACATACCCTACCTTACCGTTTTTGTTGTCTTCCTTATGAAACTCTTTAAATGGAAAACAGGGTATTTTACCAGGTACTTGTTCAACGATATATCAACGGAACCGCCACCGAGGAGGAACTGGAAAGTTTTTTTTATCTGTTGAGGACCGGCGTACTTGAAGAACACCTGGAAGCATCCATGAATGCAGAAAGCGCCAGGCTGCTTGCTGCCCCTGCCGTCTCGGCCACTAAAGTAAAGACAATACGCCGACTCAGGTATTGGTATGCCGCTGCTACGGTTTTAATTTTGATTTCCGCAACCATTTTCTTTATCGAAAAAAATAAAACACAAATTGCAACTATTGATCCTGTTGCCTCTATTGTAAACAAAGATCCAGCGCCCGGTAGTAAGAAAGCGATCCTTACATTAGCCGGCGGTGAAACGATTTTTTTAAATAATGGCGATAGAAAGGTCATGAGCCAGGGCGGTACGGAAGTGAAAGATCAGGGCGAAGTGCTTCAATACAAGGCAGGTGACAAATCAGGCGAAACCATCTTATACAATACTGTATCAACTCCCCGCGGTGGTGAGTACCGGCTTATTTTAGCTGACGGTACCAAGGTATGGCTGAATGCCGGCACGTCGTTGCGGTATCCTACGTCTTTCAAGGGCCCGCAACGGGAAGTGGAATTAACAGGCGAAGCCTATTTTGAAGTGACTACAAATCCATCGCAGCCATTTGTAGTAAAGGTGCAGGACGGGGCAGCAGTTAAAGTTTTAGGCACGCACTTCAATATCATGTCGTACAAGGACGAAGGTTTTGTGAAAACCACACTGGCAGAGGGTTCTGTACAATTAGAAAAGGGTTTTGTAAAGAAGGTATTGCTGCCCGGCCAGGGTGGGGTGATGCCTTCTGGTGAAAATACCATTGTGGTAAATAAGGCAGACGTAGACCAGGACCTGGCCTGGAAGAACGGATATTTCCAATTTAATAAAACCGACCTGCAAACAATCCTGCGGCAGATCTCAAGATGGTACGACCTGGATATTAAATATGTAGGAATCATTGCGAAAAAAAGATTTGTAGGACAGGTAAGCCGGGATACAAAACTATCAGGCTTACTTAAAATTTTAGAGTCAAGCGATATTCATATAACAACGGAGGGGAAAACATTACTTGTGAAAGAATAAAAACGGGGAGCGTTCAGCCCCGCCCCCGCGAAAAAGTTTTTAAACAAAACCGGTTAGGAAGATGACTCAAAAACCTAAACTAAAACTATGACATTGTTTGTTCACGGCAGGCTGCATGTGCTGCGGCCGGCCTTTAAAATGCTATTGGTGATGAAGTTGCTATTTGTGTTAATTGCCGCATTCTCTCTACAAGGGTTTACCAAAGGGTTTTCGCAAAAAATTTCTATCAACGGTGAACTGCCGCTGGAGAAGATTTTCAGCCTTATTGAAAAGCAATCGGGCTACCGCTTCTTTTACGACTATGATCAGATTCATGCAGCGAAACCTGTAAAAACAGGCATTAAAAATGCTTCAGTAGAGGAGGCATTGAATGCGATTTTGGAAAGCCAGCCTTTTAGTTATTCGTTCCAAAATAGGGTAATAGTTATTCGTAAGAAGGAGCCTGTTGGAATAAACAATACAAGAAGTACAACCCCGGTTCCTCCTGTAACAGTAACCGGTAAAGTACTGGGCGATGAAGGTGAAGTTTTAGCAGGTGCAGTAGTTAATTTAAATGGCACGGGTAAAACAGCAGTTACCAATGAGCGGGGCGAGTTCACCATTACAATAGACCCTGCCGAAGCGGCATTGGGAACCCTGGTTGTTACCTATTCCGGTTATGTAAAACGTGAAATTAAAATAGGTAACCGCAAAGAGCTTTCGATCACATTGGAAAAAAACATTCAGGGCATGAAGGATGTAGTTATCACCAATTCGTACTCTCGGCCTAAACGAAAAGAAGAAGTGGTGGGCAGCATCTCCACCGTTACCGCAAAAGAGTTGCAAACCCAGCGCCCAATTGAAAGTTTTGATAAAATGCTGGAGGGCCTGGCCGCAGGCGTGCAGGTGCAAACCAACACGGAGTTAGGTACACCGGTTAAGATCAACATCCGCGGGCAAAATTCGTTAACCAATTTATTTGGCAGTAATAGAACACAGCTCACCGCCTCGTCACAACCGCTGTTTATTATTGATGGCGTTCCGGTGGTGGAACAGCGCAGGGGTGATGAACCCATTGCCTTTATCAACAATGAACAACTGCTAAATCCTTTGGCGGGTATCAATCCATCCGACATAGAATCAGTATCTATTTTAAAGGATGCCGCCGCCACTTCTATCTATGGCGCTAATGCCAGTAATGGAGTGGTTATCATCACTACAAAAAGAGGCAAGGCCGGTAAATCAAGAATGAACGTTGGTTATAGTTACGGATGGTCACAACCTATTAACCAAATAAAATGGCTTAATGGAAAACAATACCACGAGTTAGTAAAAGAACTGTATATAAACACGGGCCGCGATCCCTTCACTGCTGAACTTCTGGCAGGACCTTCGGATATCAGCACAAACTGGTTTGGCCTCACTAACCGTTATGCCAATTATCATAACATTGATTTTGATTTATCGGGCGGTAACGATGCTACACAATTCCGGTTATCAGGTTTATACCAGGGCCAGCAAAGCATTCAAAAAGGAAATGATTATCAAAAAATTTCCTTTAACCTGCGTATAGACCAGGCGCTTACAAAAAAGCTGGGCTTAACGGCCACGCTTTCGCCAACCTTTATTCAAAAAAATGCACTGAATATTTACAGCAATGTGCCGATCATCCCAAATGTTCCGGCGTATAATGCAGATGGCAGTTTTTTCCAGTTAAGCTCTTTACTTGTTCCTAACCCGCTGGCGATACTGGCACAGAATACCGACTATCATAGCGGCGGCACGATGAATGGAAGCCTCCGCCTAAACTTCCAGGCTACTAAATATCTTACCCTGTCAAGTTCCTTTGGTATAAGCGGATTGATAAATAAGGAAAACCTTTTTCAATCGGGCAAGAATGCTACTGCTGCTACCAAAGGCGGCTTCGCGGAAATTTATGACCGCACAAATTTCAACTGGGTAAGCTTTAGTCAGGCGGCATGGCGGCAACGCATTAATGAGCGCCATGGCATTGAAGTAACAGCCGGATTTGAAGCGCAAAGCCAAAGCACTAAACTATTGCGGGGCTCCGGTACCGGCTTTACCTATTACCGGTTGAATGAGTTAAGCAATGCGCAGAGCCAGTCTTCCGCGTCGTCAAAACAAGTAGCTACTTCGTATGCTATCTACGGGCTGGCAGCTTATGATTACGATGGCAAATATTACCTAAATGTCAGCGGCCGCTATGATGCAGCCTCACTCTTCGGACCTGATTTTAATGCTACTGTAAATTCAGCAATTGGTGCCGGTTGGAACATCTCGCAGGAAAAGTTTTTAAGGGGTAAATCCTTTATTGACCTGTTGCGCCTGCGCCTTAGTTATGGTACTACAGGCAACTCCCGCATTGGCAGCTACGAAGCCAAAGGCATTTATTCTTTCAGCAACACGGGTTATAATGGTTATACATCAAGTAACCCATCCAGTGCGCCCAATGCGGCTCTTGGCTGGGAGAAAGGTTATAAGGCCAACGCAGGCATTGACTTCAATTTTTCAAAGCGCTTCAGCTTTACGCTTGATTTTTATAACAACATAACTGATGATGCCATCTCCAGCATATTAGTACCGGTTGTGAATGGTTTTACTTCCACATTAGCCAATACCGCTAAGTTGCAGAACCGTGGGCTTGATGCCCAGCTATCGGCGCAGATTTTTACTACCGGCTTTACCTGGACATCAACATTTAATGCAGGCTACAATAAGAACACCATATTGGAGGTAAAGAGCAACGCTTCGCAATTTTCTTCTGAAAACCTGGCGAGTGCCTTGCGGGAAGGATACAGCACGGGAGCCATTTGGGGGTTTACCTATGCAGGTGTTGATGCGCAAACGGGAGCACCGCTGTATGTTGACAACAAAGGCATTACTGCCGCTTACACACCATCGCAGCTACGGGCAGAAAACAGTTATGTTATTGGCGACCGCCTGCCTAAACTCCAGGGCGGTTTTATTAATTCGTTTGGATACAAAGGTGTTTCGTTGAACATCATCCTTGTCTATTCCTTTGGCGGCAAAGATTTGATAAATTATAGCCTTGAAGCAGATGGTAACAACCTGACCAATAGCAATGGTTCGGTAAACTTACTTGACCGCTGGCAAAAGCCCGGTGATGCTGCTGCTATTCCAAAGCTCAGTACCCGTTTGCCGGTAGTGAATTCTACCCGTTATGTGTACGATGCTACGTTTATTAAGCTGGGAAACGTTTCGGTAAGCTATGCTGTTCCTGCTATTCGTAAAGTGCAAGGCCTGCGTACCTCCGTGTTTTTTAATGCTACCAACTTGGCGTATTGGTATAAACAAGCATCACCTGCAGGCCGCAATGGTTACCGGGAGTATCGCTTTGGCGCCTTTCCCGAAGCGCAAACATTCAGTTGGGGTGCACGATTTAATTTTTAATGAACTGATTCAGACAAATGAAAAAATATTTTTTACTTCTTTTTGCAACCATCTTTTTACTTTCTTCCTGCAAGAAATTTTTAGAGCAACCCGCTTATAATAATGTAAGCGTGGAAGAAATTTTTAAAGACTTTGAAGGGGCGAGAACAACGCTTGTTGGCCTGTACGATAAGCTGCGAAGCACCAATTATTACCTGCTCCATTTTTATACCTATCCCGAAGTCACGGGGGGAAATATAAAGTACGCTAAACCTGGCGGACAGATTTTACCCAACACGTATGCGTTTACCCGCGATGAGGTTGCCGGCAACGAACTTAAAGGATTTTATCAGCAGGCCTACGCCATTATTTATGGTGCCAATAACGTTTTGGAAAATAGCAACAAAGCAACTGATGCCACCGTACCACAAAAAGACCGTATGCGGGCCGAAGCGTATGCCATTCGTGCACTGGTGCATTTTGATCTGGTAAGAACATTTGCCCAGCCTTATAGTTTTACTGCCGATGCAAGCCATGCCGGTATTGTGCTAAAAACAAGGAATACATCTGTGCTCACACCTACTGGTGAAAAAGCTTCTGTAAAAAGGGTGTATGATCAAATTACATCCGACCTTGATAGTGCAATACTGCTGTACGGACAAAGTGTATCCATCTACCCAACCGGCGAAGCAAAAACTTTTTTATCAGCCGATGCGGCAAAGGCATTAAAATCAAGAGTGAGTTTATATAAAGACGATTGGGCGGCTGTTATTAGTAATTGCACGGAGTTAATTGCATCGGCCCGTTATCCGCTTCTATCCAACAGCCAGTATGTTGCGTCCTGGCGGGGACGGAACATTTCATCTGAATCCATTTTTGAGTTGGCAATCCCTACTACCAGTGGCAGCGGGTTAGCTACCTATTATAATCCGGCTAATACCATCAGCTACCAGTTTGGTACAAGTAATGACTTGTTGAACTTATATGCCATCGGGGATGTACGCGGTACCTCCTCCATGTTCATCAGCAAAGTAACAAATGGCGTTACCTACTACTCAACAAAAAAGTACCAGGGCATGAACGACACCATCAACAACATCAAGATTATCCGTTCCTCCGAGTTGTATTTGAACAGGGCAGAGGCGTATGCAAAAAGCAACAACCTGACAGCCGCACTGGCTGATTTAAATGTAATTCGTAAACGGGGCTTACCATCGGCAACCACATTTACATCTACCTCCCAACAAGTAGTGGCAGATGAAATTTTAACGGAGCGGCGGCGGGAGCTGGCGTTTGAAGGACACCTGTTTTTCGATATAGCCCGCAATAAAAAAGACCTGGTGCGGACAGATAATACCGCCGTAATAAAAAGCTTTACCTGGCCTAGCGCTTTATATGCGTATCCAATTCCATTGTACCAATAAACGTATGTGTATGAAAAAGATTTTTTGTTTGATGATAATTGTTGCCACAATAGCTGGCTGCAAAAAAAGTTTCGATGCAGAACCAACATATGCCAAAGAAACTATCGCCAATATATGGGCAAAGAACGAATTGAACTATCACCCTAACGGGGAACGGTTTGATCCGGTATCGGGGACGTGGCGGAGCTTTATTGGCTTTACTGTTAGTTCTGATGGGGAGCCGGATAAATTAGGTTTTGCTAATCCCTATGTAGCAGGAAAAGGCACCAATGCCCTCGCCATGAATACTTTATATTCAGCACAAAGTATTTCTTCCGATTCAGGCTATTACAACATCACCATACCTAAATGTTTTCAGTTTGTGCCAAAAGCCGGCGATGCAACGCAGGGAACTGTTATCGTGTTGGAACAGGATGTGAAAATCTGGCGAAGGAATGGTACCTTTTTTATCATTAGAATTTCACCTGGTACGGCACCGGGTACCTACAATACGGTTACCAAAGTTTTTGAAGTCGAAGTGTCGTTCGATGAAACATCTATCGGCGGTGCAGCCAATGTAAAAAGAAAATACAGGTTTACCGCTTAATTATCAACAACCATGAAAATGATAAAAAATAAAGCCTTGTTTATTGTAATAATTCTCTCGCTGGGTACCACTGCCTGCCTATCGTTTATGAAGGGCGGCGCAGCTGAAGACGATATTGTCTTACTGCGAAAACTGTATAGCAGTGGCGATCAAAAGCAGTGGCCGAAAGCCGAACTCAAAGGAGAAGCGAAAAAAAATTTTAAAGATATTGGTGTGTTGGAGAAGGTAGTTTACCCGGCTGATAATCCATACAGCGATGCCAAAAGAGACCTCGGTAAAGTCTTGTTTTTTGATCCCCGTTTATCGGTATCAGGCCAAATTGCCTGCGCCTCCTGTCACGAGCCGCAATTAGCATGGGGTGACAGCAAACAACTGGCTAATGGGCATGACCGCAGGTTTGGAAAGCGTAATGCAATGACGATTTTAAACACCGGCTTTTACGATAAATTATTTTGGGATGGACGCGCATCAAGTTTGGAAGACCAGGCCCGTTTCCCGGTGAAAGACCATTTGGAAATGAACATGGATTTAACCGGACTGGAAGATCGCATTCAGAAAGTAAAGGGTTATGGCCCGCTGTTTCAAAAAGCCTTTGGCGACGACAAAATTTCGTTGGACCGCATCTTTCAATCAATTGCCAATTTTGAAAGAACCATTACAAGCAAACGAAGCCGCTTTGATGAATTTATTTCCGGCAAAGCCGATGCCCTAAAAGATGAAGAAGTATTGGGCCTGCATCTTTTTCGTACAAAGGCGGGGTGCATTAATTGCCATAACACGCCCCTGTTCAGCGATAACAAATTTCATAACGACGGGCAAACTTTATTTGGTGGAAGCAAAGAAGACCTGGGACGTTATAATATTACCGGTAACAAAGAAGATGTAGGGTTATTCAGAACACCTTCCCTGCGCGACGTGGTGTTTACAGGGCCCTGGTTTCATCACGGCGATTTTACCACGCTAAAAGATGTTGTGCTGTTTTATCATTTAGGCAACCCGGCGCCCATTCAAAAAAAATACCTGGGGGTACGGGACTCTATCCTGCCAAAAACATCGCCGTTGCTATC
>DASQMG010000330.1:0-2348 GCA_035645595.1 Flavisolibacter sp.
AGGCCGGGGCACCATTGTCTCACCGTGGCAGACTATTGCCAAGTTCAATCTACTCACACTTGTAGCGGGTGATTCTGTTTTTTTTAATAGGGGTGATTCATTCTATGGCAAGATGATTCCGAACGGTAGCGGAAGGGCTAACAGTCCTGTGGTGGTCACAGCCTACGGAACTGGTAATCCTCCCATCATTCACGGATGGCTGAATGCTACAAGCTGGACTAACATAGGTAAGGTATGGACATCAAACGCCTTTGCCGTACCTGATGGCCATAGGGTAATGGGAGTTTCAATAGGTGACAAGCTCACACCCTTTGGCCGCACTCCAAATCGGGGCTGGTACGGTATAGAAGGAGGCAGCGAAACAAGCCTGATAGACAACCAAATGGCCGCTTCCCCTTTGTGGACCGGTGCCAATATCATCATTCGCAAAAAAGCATGGATAATTGATAGAAACATTGTTACCGGCCACACTTCTAACGGTGGAGGAAGCCAGTTTACATTTAGTAACGATGATGGTGCAGGCACAGGCTACCGGGTTACAGGCGGCTACGGATACTTTTTTGCCAACGATGTAAAATGCTTAGATGTAGTGAACGAATGGGCGTGGAGTGAGAGCGAAAAGCGGCTGAGGGTTTATAGCCTTACCCAACCTGTGGTTAAAATATCAGCTATTGATACGCTGGTGCATTTATTCGGCTCTGCTGACTATATCACCATCACAGGATTGGACTTTCAAGGCTCAAACGAAGTGGCCTTGTATTCCCATTTAGCCGAAGGGGTTTTGATAGAGAACAACACCTTCCGTGATCATGGGCGCGACGGGTTAAATATTATAGGCTCAACCGGGATAGTAATCCAAAACAACACCTTTAAAAACCTTTGGAACACAGGTATAAATCTTGGATATAGTAACACAGGCTCTACCGTTGTCAGCAATACGCTTATAAACATCGGCATGAAAGCAGGCATGGGCGGTAGTGGCGATAATACCTATCAGGGAGTGCGCTTACAAGGCCCAAATGCACTTGCTGAATACAACAACCTTGATTCAATCGGCTACCACGGAATATCCTTTACCAACGATAATAATATTATTGTTCGAAACAATTTTGTGAACCGTGCTACAGCCCTAAAAGGTGACGGCGGCGGGATTTACACTTTCAAAGGTCCATCCCGAACAGACGCAACCGGCCGGAAGGTTACAAATAACATTGTCCTGAACTCATTAGGCCCGAATGACGGAACCCCTAACGGTGAAGATCAGGGCATGGGCATCTATTCAGATGGCAATTCCGGCTCCATACTCTTTCAAAACAATACCGTTGCGGGTTGTGTTTCTGGTCTGTGGCAGAATGCAGGGAATAAAAACGAATGGAGGGGTAATGTTTGCTATGATAATTTATCCGGAGTTTGCTTTCAGCAGGATGCAAGCATTGATGGCTATGTAACTAACCTGCGGTTTGTTGAGAACCTGGTTTATGCTACACTCGGGCAAACTACGTTGAAATTAAGGAGTGGCTATGCCACCACAATTAACAGCTTTGGTACAATGAACGGCAACGTTATTATGCGTCCAGTTTCCAATACAGACCACTATTACAGAAGTGAACAGGGGTTCTCACGGAACACAACTAACACATTAACTAAATGGAGAGCGGCAACAGGATATGAAAGTGTAACAAGAGACGCTGTTGCGGGTACTTTGGCCTCGGGTGAACTGTTCCTTTACAATCCCTCGTCAAGTCCAATCCGCAAAAACTTTTTCGGCACCTACGTAGATGCCCTAACCCAGACAAGATACTCAGGCGGGGTTACTCTCGCTCCTTACAGTTCAATGGTTCTGATGAAGGCTGCCACTGATGATAGGGCATTATTTAGAGGCACTGTTAATTCAAGCATTTGCGGGCAATAACAATAAAGATGAAAAATATTTTATTTCTTATACTCTTTTTTTCAACCGCGGCAGGGACACCGTGAATTGACTTTATGAATAGGTCGTAATCCAAATTATCATCAGCCATCAGATACGATTGATACACTTGATTTTGATAAACTAACCGAGGTGGTAAATAGTGCTTACAGGGCTGTGATAGGGATGGGTTAAATCTTGGAAGGGCAAATAAGAATGCACCTTAATGTCTATGACGTGAAAAATTTCACCTCGGATTAGGAAGGAGGCTCCCGGGTATTTACATCCGCATGCTAAAACTAGCGATAGAGCAGGGTAGTTGGTAGAAATACTAAGGGTTGGTTCGCAAGATCGTCTGCAATTCTATGCATTTTCGTACTACCACCCCTATACATAGACCTTCGGTACAGGGAAGGTGCTATTGCCCTATTTCGCCAAT
>DASQMG010000331.1:0-3107 GCA_035645595.1 Flavisolibacter sp.
AAAAAAAATCCCGTCTTTGCAGACAGGATTTTAAATATAAAGAACGTTTGAAAAGTTATGCTTCCGGCTCCGGAGTGGCTGCATCTGCTGACGCGGCACTACCTTTCTCCTGCTGCTGCAATCTTTCTTTGATCTGCGCCAGAGCACCCAAATCGCCAAGGGTTGGCTTCTCCACTTTTTGTTGTACGGCCTTCACTGCCTTTTTGGTTTTGTCGGCTTCTACACGGGCTTCCCTACGGGCAGCATCCTTCTCTTCCATTTGCGCCTGTTCCCAAATACGGGCATGAGATACAACAATGCGTTTTTCATTGCGATCAAATTCAATTACCATGAACTCCGCTGTTTCATCAGCGCCTACACTCTTACCATCTTCTTTTCCAAGGTGACGGTTAGGAGCAAAGCCTTCTAAACCATAAGGCAATTGTACGCTGGCGCCTTTATCATCTTTGCGGGTAATGGTTCCCTCATGAATAGTACCCACGGCAAATGTATCCTGCAAAGAATTCCAGGGATCTTCTTCTAATTGCTTATGGCCTAACTGAAGTTTGCGATTGTCCTTATCAATGCCTAAGATGATCACGTCAATGTTCTCACCCACTTTAGTAAACTCAGTTGGATGATTGAAACGCTTTAACCAGCTAAGGTCGGAGATGTGGATCATACCACCGATACCAGACGTTAACTCAACAAACACACCGTAAGGCGTAATGTTTTTCACAGCGCCGGTATGACGGCTTCCTTCAGGGAATTTTGTTTCAATATCGCTCCAAGGATCTGCAGAGAGTTGCTTGATAGACAAGCTCATTTTGCGGCTGTCTTTATCAAGGGTTACCACTTTAGCAGAATGCTCATCGTTTAGCTTGAAAAATTCCTTTGCATTGATCGGCGTATTGGCCCATGTAATTTCACTTACGTGAACAAGGCCTTCAACACCTGGGAGAATCTCCAGGAAAGCGCCATAGTCTTCTATGTTCACCACTTTACCGGTAACAATTTCGCCTTCCTTGATAGCGTCTGGTAAAACATCCCAGGGGTGAGGAGTCAGTTGCTTTAAACCAAGAGAAATCCTACGCTTTTCATCATCAAAATCAAGTACTACTACATTGATCTTTTGGTCAAGTTTCAACACCTCTGTTGGGTGGTTGATACGTCCCCATGAAATATCAGTGATGTACAACAAACCATCCAAGCCGCCAAGGTCCATAAAGGCACCGAAGTCAGTTATGTTTTTCACTGTTCCTTCCAACACCTGGCCTTTCTCCAGCTTACCAATGATCTGTGCACGTTGTGCTTCAATATCGCTTTCAATTAATGCTTTGTGTGATACAACTGCGTTCTTAATGGCTTCATTAATTTTCACCACCTTAAACTCCATTGTTTTACCTACAAACTGATCGTAATCAGTTACAGGCTTCACATCAATTTGAGAACCCGGCAAGAAGGTTTCCATACCAAACACATCTACTATTAAACCACCTTTGGTTTTTGATGTAACAGTACCGGTAACCACTTCGCCGGTTTTGTGTACTTCCACAATGCGCTCCCATGCACGGGTAATGCGGGCTTGCTTGCGGCTTAAGTTTAAGTTACCATCGCGGTCTTCTTTTTCCACGATCAATACTTCCACTTCATCACCAACTTTTAAGTTAGTTAAGTCACGAAACTCGTTTAGGGAAACAAGGCCATCTGATTTAAAGCCGATGTTCAATACCACGTCTGTTTTGGTGATACCTACAACAAGACCTTTGATCATTTCGCCATCATTCAGTTGTATGAAAGTGTTCTCATACACCTTGTCGTACTTTTCCTGGTCGGCTTTTGAATAGGAAGCTACATTGCGTTTATCAATGCTCCAGTCAAAATCGTCGTGAGCGGCAAGGGTCTCCTGCACGGGCTCTTCAATTTTCACGGTAGAAACAGGCGCAGTAACTTCTGTTGCAGTTTCAGCCGGTGCTTCGTTAACGGCGGTTTCAGTTTGAGCAGTTGGCTGCTCAGTAGAGGCTTCTGCGGCAGGGGCATTTGATGTCGCTGCAGCTTGTTCTGGTGCTGATTGTTCAGCAGCCGGAACATTCTCCTGTCCTTCAGCGTTTGGGTTATCAATTTGATTTTCGTCCATAAAAGATCCCGAGGGGTTTATTCGGGGCGGCGAAGATAAGAAATGGGGTTGGAGATTAACGTTTGGAGTTTAGGGTATTTGAAAGGGAACAGCGGCGATTTTGTTAAGATGATTTTAAAAGTTTACGTGTTTGTTGTGTAGCCTGCTTTTATATTACTATTGAACGACACAGGCGACGCTCCATTGCCACTGCGCTACAGCAATAATTCTCCTGAAACAAAAGAACTACGGAACTTGTTAACTTTAATAATGTCAAGTTTAAAACGACTCTTACTCACCGGCATTTTAGTTGGTACTTTAGACATAATTGCGGCTTTTACACAACACTATTTAAATACAGGGAAAGGGCCGGACGGGGTAGTAAAATTTATAGCCAGCGGTCTGTTTGGGACAACGGCTTTTGCAGGTGGCGCCTCTATGGTCATTGCCGGGTTAATCATTCATTACCTTATTGCGATAAGCTTTACCCTTATCTTATTTTTATTAATTAAAAACATCGAATTGTTGAGCGTAAACCGCTTAGTTACCGGCTTACTATACGGCGCCTTTATCTGGTTTATTATGAACCGCATTGTATTGCCAATAACCAAAGCACCCCCCCTGCCACGCACCCTATCCGGTGACTTACAGGCATTGGGAATTTTGATTGCATGTGTTGGTTTGCCGCTCGCGTTTCTACTTATCCCCAAAAAGCAAAACGTATGGGTTAACTAACATTGTTGCGCTTAAGTTGAGGTAACTGTTTTATGTGGCCTCAATAATTAAGGGCCCGGTTATTACACAATTTCTATCTCCCCGGCTGTATTTGCCAAATTTACCGGCCTCACCCAAGTAATTTTTAATCTGAGGGCTGGTTACACTCGCAACTTCTCCGGTAACAACAAAATAGCCAGAACAGGTAACCTACTGGCCAACTGTTTTCTTACTGCATTAGTATCCCGATCAAGAACATGCAACTGAACTGAATTGCAAGCAGTTTTTAGCAACCAAC
>DASQMG010000332.1:0-6157 GCA_035645595.1 Flavisolibacter sp.
CAACCCTGTTTTTGCATTAAAAACATTTCCACTTACCAATACCACCGGCAGTGGCTTTTCTTTTTCCAGCAACTTTACCCGCACAATATCACTTTCTCCATAACCGCCTTCCTGTCCACTCGACATATAGGCGTATTCGCCGCCGGCGTCCATTGTAAAAAAAGCATCCCAATCGGCAGAGTTGATAGGTGCGCCAAGGTTGACAGGGTCAGTCCATTTTTGCCAGGTCTTATCAAGGCGCTTACTCATCCAAATGTCATTATCGCCAATACCGCCTGGCCGGTTACTGCTGAAATAAAGGGTTTCGCCATCTGCCGCCAGGTAAGGCGCCATCTCATTGTGATCTTTTAGGTTGATCTTTCTGCCTAACGATTTCGGCTCTGTCCAGGTACTGTCGCTGTTGAGAAAACAAACGTAAATATCATTGTCCTCGCTACCCCGCTTTTCGCTCATGTACAGCAAAAGGGTTTGTCCGTCCTGCGCCATGCTGGCACCATTCTTCCGCCCAAGATCGTAGTTATAATAATTTCTAATTTTAAGCATTTGAGGCAGGCTCCACTTTCCTGATTTGGTGCGGTAACACATGCTGACGCCGTTGCCGTAATAATCACCATCTACAAAAGCATTGCGAATAAGAATACGATTGTTGTCAGGCGATATCCAGTACACTGCATTATAGTGATAGGTGTTGAGTGGGTAACCTAAGTGCATCGCGTCACTCCACTTTCCAAAGCTGTCGCGGTGCGAATACCAAATATCCTGTGAGTTGCGCACCGTGCCGGCTTTTGTATTAATTGGATGGTTTTCGCAAATAAAAAAAAGATGATTACCATCAGCAGAAATAGTAGGCCGTAATTCAGCCAGTTCGGAGTTAATGCTCCAGCCTAAATTTTCTATTTTGATGATGGTGTTTTCTTTGATGATGTTCTCTTTTTGAGCCACCAGTTTCCCTGAGGTGTCCTGCATTGGTTGGGAATAAACTGCTACGCAGGCAACAGTAAGAAGCAGCAAAAGCATTGTTTTCATAGGATGGATTTCCGGGGCGAAAACTAATACAACTGTTGCAGAAATAAAAGAGACATTGAAAGGTGTCTTAGCTATGCGGTTAAGTGAAGGCTTGTGGTTACCCAACGACCCCGTTGATTTCAATGCTTGTTGCCCCTGCACTGTGATACCTTAAATGATTGACTGACATCATCTAAAAGTTTTTTAATTTGCCGGTTACTAAAGAGAAAATCATGGCTAGAGTAATCAGCACGTTCCTGTTCATTTGTATCGGCACTGTGTTCTTAGCTGGCTTTACCAAAATTGGTGAAAAAAGGGGCTTTACCCGGAGCGGGGCTGGTATTGTAGAAGATACACTGTTTGGCAAAGCCGCCATACATTATCAAAACTTTTGCGGGGGTTGTCATGGCGAAAAAATGAATGCATTTGTTGACAGGGATTGGAAACATGGCAAGGGCAGGGAGGATTTATTTAAAGCGATCAAGTTGGGTTATCATGATGAGGGTATGCCGGCATTTGATTCCGCCTTTACGGAAAAAGAAATGTATCAGTTATCTGATTATATCGTTACCGGAATAAGAAATGTTGATCGCTACACAAGTAATAAAAAACCTACCTCCAACCTCTTTAAAACAAAAACCTTAACCATACGGTTAGATACGGTTTTAAAAGGGTTGGCGAGTCCATGGGGTATGGCATTTTTACCCGGTAACGAAATGCTTATTACCGATAAGAATGGTAAGTTTTATCGTCGTAAGAAAGACGGCAGTACCACACTTATCCAGGGCGTTCCCGAAGTGTTATATAAAAGCCAGGGTGGCTTATTTGAGGTAGTGCTTGATCCTGGTTATGCACACAATCAGTTGCTCTATCTCTCTTATTCGAAGTTCAAAGTAGAAGGAGGCAAAACACTATCCACTACAGCTATTTTTAAAGCCCGGTTGGTAAATGATCAGTTAACTGATGGCAAGGATATTTATGTTGCGGCCCCTTACTCTACCTCTACTATTCATTATGGTGCAAGAATGCAATTTGGCAGGGACGGATATCTATATTTTTCAGTAGGAGAACGGGGCAACGAAAAACAAAATCCACAGCAAATAAACGGCAACGATTTAGGCAAAATTCATCGCATTAAATCCGATGGCTCCATACCGGCTGATAATCCTTTTGTGAACACGGCAGGGGCTTCTCCCTCAATATATTCTTTTGGACACCGTAATCCCCAGGGTCTTGCAGTTCACCCGGAAACAGGGCAACTATGGGATAATGAACATGGCCCCCGTGGTGGTGACGAGATCAATATAATTGAACCTGGTAAAAATTATGGATGGCCGTTGATTACTTACGGCATTAACTACAATGGCAGGCCAATAGCGCCAGATACTAAGACGGCTAAAGAGGGCCTGGAGCAACCGCTTCATCAATGGACTCCCTCTATCGGGCCGAGTGGCTTAGTCTTTGTTACCGGCAAGCGATACAAAGGCTGGGAGGGTAACCTCTTATCAGGCGCTATGCGGTTTCAATACCTTGATCGTAGTGTACTGAAAAATAACAAAGTAGTGGAAGAGGAAATCCTTTTTAAAAATATAGGCCGGGTAAGAAATATTTGCATGGGGCCTGATGGTTACTTATATATGGCAGTAGAATCTCCCGGTATTGTTTACAAACTGGTACCGGTGAAGCGGTAACCACTATTTTGACTGTAGCTGTCCTAAAAATATTGAAGAATTTTTTGTAGCTCAGACTGAATCTCGTTTTGTTTATTTTCTCCTGCCAGCAGAAACGAATTCCTTACAGTATCCAGTTTATCCTTTGTAAGATTTATATCCTGGGTTAACTGGTTTATTTCACCCTTCAGGGTGTTTATTCTCTGGGTTAACGTTTGCAGCTCCTCTGCTTTTTTTTGTATCAGTGCCTCTTTCTGCCGCACCTCTTTTTGATACAGGCCTGCATGTGCTCCCTGAAATGAATTCAGGTCGCGGCCAATAATATTTAAGTATTCCTGGCCGGTTGAAATGAGTTTTTCTTTTGTGAGGCCTGTACTCTTCAAAACATTAAAAGCGGTTCTGTATTTCAGTGCTTCGTCTGTTATATCATCAATATCAATTTTACTGTCAACAAACTCCTTATAGTCTGTTCCCTGGAAAAGTGGGTTTTTACTATTGGCGTCCGCGATTAGCTTTTCAAAATATTGCTCATGCTCGGGTAAGGGCCCGGCTATAGTACCGGCGGGTGAATACGAAGGAATCTGGGCCGGGGTACTGCCTGCATTGCCGGTTCCTGAAATTAATGGATGTTGGGCGTTTTCGTTGATAACCGGTGCTGCGGGCGCAACAGGCGCTGCAGGGGACGGAGGTTTTACCGGTGTTGTTGGCGAGGTGGCAGCACTGCTGTTCTTTGCAGGCTCATTGGGCTTGCCCTCATCAAATTCTACAAAAGGTGTTAGCAACTGCTTTAAAAAACTCATACAAAAATTATTTACGAAGGCTCAATAAAAAACCGATTGTGAAGTTGGCGTCCCAGTCAAATACAAACGTGTCTGTTTGCGTAGCATCAACAAGCCCTTTATAGATATTCAAACCGGCTCCCATCTTCTTATCTGCAGCTTTATAATCCTGTGGTGCTTTCAGCACCGTATACCTTTCTTCCCCTTTACGGTGTTGCTTGGCCAATGTAAATGGTACACCTCCTAAAACAAAACCTACATTGCGTTTACCTTGGGGTATAGTCGCGGCCCTTGTTTTTACGTCGTCATACACGCTGTTATCTGCCGTGCCTTTTTCATAATACTTAGCACCGGGCAATTCCAGTGCTCTTAAACTGCCACCTTCGTCCCAGGATATTTTTGTATTGCCCGAGCCAATGTCAACAAGAAAAGAATTGTCAGCAAATGAAGGAGGAACCGTTGCCCTGAATGCAAACTTTGCTTCCTGGTCGGCAGTAACATTGTTTACGACAAACCCCATCTTTTTTAGTTCGTTGCTGATGGTGGTGGTCTTGGGTTCTTTTTGGGCACCGGAAGAAATTACAAAGTGCATGTTGTTATTGCTTACGCCTTTGTCAAACATAGCGGCAAGGTATCTTTTCAATCCTATCCTTATATCATCGGTTGTTGCTAAACCTTCATAAGCGAGTGATTCCCCAAAATCTTTAGATACAATTTCCCAACGCTTCTGGGCATCCATATTAATCACAAAGGAGTTAAAACCTGTAGCGCCAACTTCCACCACGCCCCGCAAGGTCCCATTCTCCGGCTTTTCCGGAATATAATTAAAGCCGCGTTCTTCGGTCCTGGCATCGGGGGTTGTATTTTTTGTTGTAGTGGTAGTTGATGTTTCTGCATTCCGGTTTCCTGAAGCATTAGGCAACTCTGTTGAATTGTCGTTTCTTAATTCTTGCATTTTTGGCTTCAACGCAAAGTAGGCAAGTGCTGCTATGATCAAAACAACGATAATAATTCCGGCAGGTTTAAGTCTCATTTTTATACGTTTTTATTTTTAATTCTGCTTAATAATTTAATCAATTTTAGTTCCGCCTTGGTGCTGAATATCGCTACCGATACTGCTGGTTATACTCTATTTGTTTGCCATGGTTATTACAACCACCCTGCCACCTTCTTCTCCCGATAATAATAACTTTTTACCATCAGTTATGTCCACCATCGTGCCAATGGGTATCTGTTTATCTTCTGTCAGGTCTTTTAAAGAGCTTAGCTTTTGATTTACCAGTACCCATTTGCCATTATGAAAAGTAAAATAACCTACCGGTACTTTTTGTTCGGCGGTAAGCTTTTCATTTCTTACCACATGCCTGTTAACATGCCACTGGAACAAGTATTGATTATTATAAACCATCAGCCGGTGGTTTTCAGGTTTCCATACCGTGGGTTTAAACTCATAGTAAAGATCAAGTACCGGTAAACTGCCTTTTACATGTGTGCCGCAAAAAGGGCATTTAGGTGAAGCCGTATTATCAAAAACAAACCATTTCTGGGCGCACTGTTTATTACTGCAAGGCTGCATCAGGTCAGTTGTTTTTAATAACGCCTGTTCCCAGGCATCAGCGTTTGGCCTTTGATTCGGATCGTGCAAGCCGGCTATAAAAGCGCCATCAAACAAAGCTTTCAAATAAGGACCAGTAATGGTATAAGGCAGTTTGGTAACATCCGCCCAGGGCAGGCTCCATTTAGAAACCTGGTCCAGCTTTGGCCTGTTTGATGTATCGGACGGATGCTCGATAAACAAGGCCTTTTCACCCATCGATAACAGGTCATCCTGTTCTGTGTCCAGTGAATTTACCTTACCCCCTTTTAACGGGTGGCGATACAGCAGGTACATATAAATCATTACGGGCATTGCATGCAAATCGGTTGTTCGGTTAGCATGTTTGCGGGCCGGATCTCTTAATTCAAGATGTTTTGTAGCTAATACTTCCGGTGCAATAAAATCAGCCGTACCAATTACATCGGGCGGGTATAAGCCTGGTACTACAAGGCCATCAATATCTATAATGGTTGCCGATTTACTTACCGGGTCAATCAATACATTTTTATACGAAAGATCGGAGTGGGCAAGGCCGGCAGCGTGTAACCGTTTAACGCCCCGGGCGATTTTTACACAAATCTGGAAATAGCTTAACCACGTACCCAATTCGCTTTCATCAAGCCGTAAGCTGAATTGCGGATGCCTGAACTTAGCCGACGCAAACCACAATCCTTGTTTTTCTTTTCCCTTTACTCCTTCACTTAGGGCATATCCTTTTTTAAAAAAGAAATTCTTGTTATAGGTAGGTACAATCAAACCAACTTTGCTGTTAAGCTCCACCATGTCGGTGGGCCAGCAATACAGTTCTTTATAATACTCACCCCCTTCCCGGTTAAAAAAGGCATCATAGTATTGGCTCACCAGTTTCTTTAGACGCTCCCTTGAGTTATAATCCTGCTTATCACGGTAGAAGGCTACTACGTACGATTTGTCGGGGGCAAAATAAACGTCTTTCATTCCGCCCCGCATAGGGTCACCATTATCAACATACTGGTAGGTTTTACCAGCATTGATGATGGATGCCGCTGACATTATATTCGGACCCGGAGGTTTGGAAAAATTACTTAAATAACTCACACCATTCGGTTTATTAAATTCGTTTTGTA
>DASQMG010000333.1:0-1950 GCA_035645595.1 Flavisolibacter sp.
CAACCTCTATCTTTGCGGCCTTTAAATAAAGACAGAATGAAATTTGACCGCAATAGCGTTATTGGTTTTATATTATTAGGTGCACTTTTCCTGGGCATGTTCTGGTTCAACAGCAAGGACCAAAACCGCTACCTGGCCGAAAAAAAGAAAGTGGAGGAACAACAACGCGTACAGAGAGCCAAGGATTCTACCGCCCTGGCTCAAAGGCAGCCAAAGGATACCGCTAAACCCGTTGCGCAGATCCCTACTGCCGCTGACAGTCTTGGGTTTCAGCAGGCTTTAACAGGAACGGAAAGTACAGAGGAGGTGAACACTGATGTTTTACGAATTGTATTTAGCAATAAAGGCGGACAACCCCAACTTATAGAACTTAAAAAATTCAAAGGCCCTGACAGTACCAACGCGAAATTAGGCGCTACCGGGTTTGATAAGATCAGCTACAACATTGCAACGGCCCCCAACAGGCCTGCAGGCATTGACACACTCTACTTTGCCACAGCGGAGAAAGCTGTAAGCGCAGACAGCATCACCACTATAAGCTATAAGCTTAAGTCGGCAGAGGGACGTGAGATTACCCACCAGTTTGTAGTGAAGCCGAATAACTATATGGTGGACTTTACTATTACTATTGATGGTGTGCAGCAGGTGTTAGGCGCCAATACGTTAAACCTTACCTGGCAGGCCAATGCGGTACGGCAGCAGAAAGATATTGAATACGAAAGAGGCCAGTCGAAAATTGGCTACTACTACGAAGGCGGTTATGACGATAATATGGCACCTGGCGGTGGCAGTAAAGAATTTAAAGGCGCTGTGAACTGGGTAAGCGTTAAACAGCAGTTTTTCAATTATACCCTGGTGGCAAAAAATAGCTTCTCCGGTGGCAACATTATCTGGACATCACCTGCCGATACAACCGCTATTGTGGCGCAAGCCACGGCCAATATGCAGTTGCCTTTGCAAAACAGCGCAAAAGCATCGGTTCCATTGGGCTTGTACTACGGACCCAACGATTACCAAATATTGAAGCAGTATGGAAATGACATGGAAGACATGGTGGATTTAGGCAGCGGTATTTTTGCTTTTGTAAAATATATCAACCGCTGGATTGTTATTCCTGCTTTCAACTTCTTTGATAAGTTCACCAACAACTATGGTATCGTTATTCTACTGCTTACCCTTTTTATCCGCTTAGTGATTTCACCCCTTACCTACAGTAGTTATTTAAGTGGTGCTAAAATGAAGGTATTGCGTCCGGAGATTGAGCAACTGAAAGCTAAACACGGAACCGATCAGCAAGCCATGAGTGTTGAACAAATGAAACTGTTTCGCGAAGCTGGCGTAAACCCATTGGGCGGTTGCATTCCGGCCCTGTTTCAAATACCTATCTTCTTTGCTCTTTACAGCTTTTTTAATTCGGCCGTGGCGTTGCGCGGACAAGGTTTTTTATGGGCAGATGATTTATCGCAGTACGACTCTGTACTTCATATTCCTTTCAGTATTCCTTTATATGGAGACCATGTAAGCTTGTTTACTATCACAGCGGTAATTACCTCGTTTTTAATATCTCTGTATAGTATGAGCATGACACCCGACCAGGGCAACCCGGTGCTGAAGTACATGCCTTACTTTTTTCCCTTCATTTTATTATTTGTGTTTAATAAACTTCCTTCAGGCCTTACCTGGTACTATACCGTATCTAACTTAATTACACTGGGACTTCAATTTATTATCCAGAACTACATTATTGATCATGACAAGATCTTAGCGAAAATGGAAGTTAGCCGCAAAAAGCCTAAACCAAAAAGCAAGTGGGCAGAAAAGATGGAACAAATGCAGGAGCAGCAAAAAGCAATACAGCAGAAGAGGAAGTAATCCCTAACCCGCTCATGCTTCGTAATACAGTTTTTAAACTCAACCAGCTTTTACTGGTTGAGTTTTTTTATACCTGGC
>DASQMG010000334.1:0-5685 GCA_035645595.1 Flavisolibacter sp.
ACTGACCGGTATTTTTTATAAACGCTTTCTTTGTACCGAAGGGGTCCCTGTTTTTTGAAGCAAAAAGCTGGAAACCTTTTTTGGCAAGTGGTTTTTGTGCAGAAGTAAGCAGCGAAAAGCACAGCGTCAGGAAAAGAAATAGGTATTTCAAAGCGGGTGTTTTGGTTGATATAAATTGTCGGCAGTTGAAGCTAAAGATAGCAATTTCATTTTCTAAAAAAAGAGGTGCTGCCCCGCTCGATGATCTTGTTACCTGCTTCAGCGTAACACAAGACGCACTGTCATACCCACTCCCATCCCTTAACAACTACAGAAAGGCACGCCGTACAACTTGTTTAAAACAACTGCCCTGCACTCCAATACCGCCAGTCATAGCTTCCTTCTTCATGTGCTGCTTTAGGTATGAGCTGCTGCTGTAAAACAGAGGCAGCTAATACGCCTTCGTTCACTAATTTTTCCCTGCCTTCCCTGAGCCTTTCCTGTACCTGTTTATTTTTCATCCATTGTTTTTGTGGGGGCTCGTAGCCTACTTTATCCCTTCGCCAAACAATTTCTTTTGGAAGCTTTTCGTCAACTGCCTTTCGTAACAACCATTTGGTCCAGCCCTGGTGAATTTTAAAATGGGGCGGCAGCGTAAATAAAAACTCTACCAGTTGATGCTGTAAAAAAGGGAGCCGTACTTCTACCGAATGGGCCATACTGTTCCTGTCGGCCAGCCGCAATAACTCCTCTAACCCATATACAAAAGTGTTATAATGCAAAACACCATTCAGGTCAGGTGAGGTTGGTAATGCGTAATATAGATTTCGCTTATTACTAAAAGCAAAATCTTTTGCCAGGTGTGGATGGTTAAACGCTTGCTTACTTTTTTGTGTTTGTAAAATAGAAGCACTGAACTCCGGTAACAAAGCCGCCAGTTTATTCTTTATGCCAAACCTTTCTTTGGTACCTAAAGCTTGTGCTGCTTCCAGTTCCCCGGACTTACCCAGGCGCTTTGCACGATACAGCTCCTGCCACCACCATTTGTAATATTTATGGTAGCCACCTAAAATTTCATCTGCGCCCTGTCCATCTAATAAAACGGTTACGCCTTCCACTCTGGCCGCTTCAAAAACTTTATACTGCGCCAGCACAGAAGCGGAAGAGAAAGGCTCATCCTGGCAGGCAGCAACTTTATTCATTAAACCGGCTACATCATCTTCTATAACTGTAGTAATGTGATGTTGTAAGCCAAACTTTTTTGCAACGACAGACGCATAAGCGCTTTCATCTTTTTCAAAGCCGGGAAAAGAAGCGGTAAAACATTTATGTGTGTACTGTGCTGCCGTTTCATTTGCGCAAAAAGCAACAACAGAGGAACTGTCCAAACCCCCGCTCAAACTGGTACCGATAGCTACATCGCTACGCAGCCGTTTACGAATGCTGTCTGTAAATAACTCATTGAATTTTTCAATGGCATCGCTTTGGGAAACGGTGTTGTTTACTTCTGCATACACCTGCCAATAACACTGGATATGCAACTCATTCTTTGGTAATGAATAAGTGAGGTAATGTGCGGCAGGCAGTTTGTGGATGTTGTTATAAAATGTTTCACCGGCATCGGATGGGTTAGTGGTGTAGCCGATGGTGAGGAAGTTATACAACATGCTTTTGTTAACCTCTTTCTCAGCGCCCAGTTCCCACAAGGCTTTTATCTCGGAAGCGAAGAAGAGCTGTTCGTTATCGTAAAAAAAGAAAAAGGGTTTCTCTCCAAAACGGTCACGTGCAGCAAACAATACCTGTTCGTTTTCATCCCATATTGTAAAAGCAAACATTCCATCAAAACGCTGTAAACAACCAACGCCCCATGCAGCATAGGCAGCTAAGATTACCTCTGTATCAGACTGGGACTTAAATTGATGCCCTTTTACTTCCAGCTCTTTTTTTATCTCCGTGTAATTATATAATTCGCCATTATAAGTTATGGTATAGCGCCCCGCATAGTGCATGGGCTGCGCTGCTTTTTTACTTAAATCAATTATGCATAACCGGCGATGACCGAAAGCAACCGTGCTTTCTTCATTCATCCAAAAACTTTCTTCTTCCGGACCGCGGTGTGATAAGATGCGTGTAGCTTTTTTAAGACGTGGCAGCGATGTTGCCGCTCCCAATTTTGCAATAACTCCGGCGATACCGCACATGGTTTAAAATTGAATGGGCAAACGGGCTTCTGTGTTTTCCCATGCCATTATGAGTGTAGCACCGGTTGCTGTTTGTTCAAAAGCCATTGTAAAATGTTCAACCGACTGAGGCATGCTGAGGGTGGGAATATCAAACCTAAAAACGTCTTTTTCTTCGTCGAATTTTAAGCCCCAGGAATACAGATTGCTGTTGAAAACAATCGTCCACCTGTCTTCGTGGGGGATAGCATACAGGGAATACTGGCCAGCCCCTATTTTTTTCCCCTGAATAGTTGCCGGCCGAAAGAACATTATTTCTGTGGCTTCGTTGGCACCAAGGCGCCAGGGTTGCCCCCACTTTACCAGGTTACCAAAAAGCTTGCGGCCGCCCAGGTGTGGGCGGCTGTAAATAACTCTTGCCAGGGGTAACGAGTTATCTCCGGCGTTCATTTTTTTTATGGGATAATCAGTTGGGAAATACGCCATATCCATTGGCGAAACATCTACCGGCATGTATGGGTTAGCTGATTCTTTCTTTATGATGGTGGAATCGATAACCTTGATGCCTTGTGAAGCAGACGATGTATCGGCCTTGGTGTTACATGAAAAGATGAAGCACAGGCAACAAAAGGCTAGCGGGTATTTCATGCGGAAAAATTACGGCTTTATTTGAAAGAGAAAAGAATTTGATGATGGGAGGTGAGAAGGATTTGGGTTCAATTAAGAATGGGCTATAAGAACAGATCGTGGTTGCGGCTATATCATTGCAGCAGCAGATTATTGTTTTACAGTGTTCATGAATAAGATGAGCGGGTGCAGGGGTAGCGCCAGGCGGCAAAGAACCGAAGGGTGTCAAGCAGGTTTGTTGCCATGCAGTTTTTGTTTTGTCATTCTGATGCTTACGAAGGAAGCATCAGAATGACAAGGAGTTGTTATGAGTAACGGTTAACTTGAATGTTTGAAAAGCGGTTATCCAGATGTTGAATAGACTTTCAGATGTACACGAGTGCGACGCAACAAAAGTTTACTGGTAGTACTTCAGCTTAGTACCTAAAAAAACCCAATCGTTTTACCAATTGGGTTATACAATGAAGATAGGCAGTGCATTAGACTGGTGCAGCCTTAATTAATTCTCCTGATCTTCTTTTGGGTTTCTTCGGTGCAATGATTGATAAATTCCTTGGTAATAAGTTCCATTTGCTCGTACCCTAAAGGCTTGGTTATGAAACCGGCTTCATAACGCCTGGCGAAATCCTTATCTAATGGCAGGGAGGAAGTAGTAAAAAGTACAACGGGTGTGGCCTCGTAACGCTGTAACTGGCGAAGCCGCATAAGGGCCTCTTTGCCATCCATCAGGGGCATGTTAATGTCCAAAATTATAAGGCAGGGGAGGGGGTCAAGATCGGTTTGGTTTTTTAAATAAGAGAGTGCCTGGCTGGCATCTTTGAATGTGATAACTTCTACATTGGTGGCATAACGCTTAAACGCATCTTCTACTAACTCTATGTCATCGGCATCGTCATCGGCATATACAACAATGTGCTTAGGTGCTAAAAACTTAGTCATATTTTGGTGGCTTGTAAACATGTTCGCAAAAACTCTCTAAACCAGGTGCTCTACATTAATCTCAGTCAGGTAAGGATCCAGCCTTGTGGTTTCGGCAAAGCAACTGATTGTTTCTATATGGCGGCGGTAAGTACGGTAAAAAACTTCTGCATAAAAACCCTCAAACTGGTATAAGATAATACTGGTGTTACCTGTTTTACGTTTACCAATATATACGCCTTGCTCATATAAAAGGTTGATTTTGTCTCTGTCCGGCAGTAGGGTAAAATCATACAACGTCATCATAAATACCTCCTCCTGTGCAAGTCAACAAATACTATGCGGTAAGTTTTGTGTTTGGTTGTGTAATCAGTCATACTGGTGAAGAAACAAATTTAAGGAGAAATTGATAGCCCGTAAAGCCGTAAAAAAATAAAGTAAGTCTTACTCAGCAGGTAGTAAACAAGGGCGTAAGCGTTTACTACCTCCGGGAAAGAAGAGCCTTCTGCCGGCTTCTAAAATTTTGTATGCTTTTTTCCAGCGTTACTGCTCATCCAGATGTGCTATTGATAATACTTTGCTAGTCCGGCATCGTACTCTTTGTAAAAGTTCACCATCGCTACCCAATGATTGTCCATAAGAAGGAATCATTTCTTTTAATTTGGCGTTCCAGTTTTGTGAAGAAGCCTGTTGCGGAAAACATTTTTTCAATAAACCGAGCATGATAGATACCGCTGTAGATGCACCGGGAGAAGCGCCTAACAAGGCAGCTATGCGCCCATCGGCTGCACTCACTACTTCGGTACCAAACTCCAGTACGCCACCTTCCTCTTCGTCTTTTTTTATTACCTGCACCCGGTAGCCGGCAATGGCTAATTCCCAGTCTTCCTTGCGGGCATCAGGGTAATACTTTTTAAGAGCATCAAGCCTCGCTTCCGGCGTAAGCCTTACCTGGTCAATTAAGTATTTTGTAAGGGGCAGGTTGTGAATGCCTGCACCCAGCATGGCTTTTATATTAGAAAATTTAATTGAAGTAAACAAATCCCAAAAAGACCCCTCCTTTAAAAATTTTGTAGTAAACCCTGCGTAAGGCCCAAACAGTAGTTCCTGCTTGCCTTTTATCCATCTTGAATCTAAGTGAGGTACCGACATGGGCGGCGCACCAACATCGGCAAGCCCATACACCTTAGCATTGTGCTGTTGTATTACCTCCTCATTAGTGCAGCGCAGCCATTGGCCGCTAACCGGGAAGCCTCCATAACCTTTGCCTTCCGGTATGCCGCTTTTCAGCAACAAGGGTAAAGAACCACCTCCGGCGCCAATGAAAACAAAGGGTGCCGTAATAACTCTCTTTTTCTTTGTAACCAGGTCAATTGTCTTTACTTCCCATTTATCTCCACGTTTGTCCAGGTCTTTTACATCCTGTGTAAAATCTATGTTTACCCCACCGCTTTTTTGCAAACAATCAAACAGGCAACGGGTAAGCGAACCAAAATTTACATCGGTACCCAAGTCCATTTTGGTAGCGGCAACGGCACTTTCATTTTCTCTGCCTTTCATTACCAATGGCATCCACTCCCTTATTTGTTGCGCAGTAGTAGAAAACTGCATGCCTTTAAAGAGATGGCAGGCCGTTAATGCTTCATACCGCTTACGTAAATACACTACATTTTCTTTGCCCCAGACAAAGCTGCAATGCGGTATAGAATGTATAAATGAGGAAGGCGGATGAATAATGTTTTTCTCCACCAGGTAAGACCAAAATTGTTTGCTTTCTTCAAACGACGCGGCAATTTTTACCGCTTTGGAAGTATCTATTGTGCCGTCTTCTTTTTCCGGCGTATAGTTTAATTCGCAAAAGGCGGAATGGCCGGTGCCTGCATTATTCCAGGCATCAGAACTTTCAGTGGCAGCGGCATCTAACCGTTCAACTATTTCTATGGTCCAGGTAGGCTCTAATTGCTTTAGCAGCATAGCCAGG
>DASQMG010000335.1:0-2353 GCA_035645595.1 Flavisolibacter sp.
ACATTCTTCACTTGTGAACCTAGTGTTTTCCATACCACGCCGCCCCATCCGGCCTCAAAGGCACGCAGCACATTAATTTTCTTATCGGTAGGTGGTGCACTTGCCAGCCAAAACGGGTTGGGGGATTTAATGCCCAGAAAGGTTGCGGATATGTCAGCCATAAATAAGTTTGTGGTTAGTAGTTACTCGCTTGCAATTTTTTTGCTGCGGCACTTATTATGTTTTGTTACCGTCCTGCCTGATAAATAGTTTAGACGTTATCGGCGGCCGCATTGCTGTAAGGCCTTGCCTGCACAGTTTTTCTAAACAAAGGGTCGCCACTCCTGTGTCCATGTTAATTTTGTTCGGCGCTACAAATTCGATGTAAGGGAATTGATCAACTTAAATGTGCCCGGCTCACTTTCACTCCTGATTTCGATATTTGAAAGAGCGGCAGTTCCTAGATAACTCAGGATAGCAGCAGCGCCATCTTTCCCTGCCTGAACGGCATCTACTACTTCTTTACCACCGTTTACGCAATCACCACCGGCAAATACGCCATCAATATTTGTAGCGTTATTCTTTACCACCAATTTGCCTGACGAACTTTGTAAATTATTCGCATCAACCAATTCTCTGAAAGGTGTTTGACCTGCTGCTTTGATAATCATATCCACTTCGAGTGTAAATGTTTTTCCGGTATCAACCGGGGATCGCCTTCCCGAGGTATCGGCGACTCCTAATTCCATTATGCTGCATAGAAGTGCCTTGGCTTTTCCTGCCTCACCAATTACTTCTTTCGGGGCAGCCAGCCACTTGATATTACAGCCATCCAGCATGGCCAGGTCTAATTCCACCTGTGTGTAAGGCATCTCCTCCTGCGTTCTTCTATAAACAATTGTTACTTCTTTTGCACCAAGACGTTTAGCCTGGGTGGCGGCATCTATTGCCGTCATTCCTAAACCAATAACTGCTACTTTATCGCCAACACCAATTTGATTAAAGGCGTTCGACCTTAGATTATAAATGAATTCAATGGCATCCACCACGCCTTCTAAGTCTTCACCAGGTATCTCCAGTTGTCTTGCCAAACCAACACCTATACCTAAGAAGACGGCGTCGTAATTGTCTTTCAGTTCGGCCAAGGAAAGATTTTTACCCAGCTCCTTACCATACTGTATTGAAATGCCACCCAGCGATGTAATGAATTCCACCTCATTGTGGCAGAACTCCGGCGTTACTTTATAAGCAGCGATTCCATAGGTCATTAGCCCGCCACCTTTTGCTTCTTTTTCAAATACGGTTACATCAACACCGGCCCTGGATAATACATGTGCGCACGAAAGCCCGGCAGGCCCGGCACCGATAATGGCTACTTTTTTCCCGGTTGAAGGTTTGCGGGTAAATAGTTGCCATTTTTCTTTTATGGCCTTATCGGTTGAATAGCGTTGCAGTTTGGCAATAGGGATTGGGTCTTCATGCATCAGGTTATACACGCAGGAGCCCTCGCACAGTTTTTCTACCGGGCAAACCCTTGAGCAGCCTCCACCAAAAATGTTTGCATCAAAAATTGTATGCGCCGATCCTTTTATATTATCGGTGGTTATTTGCTTAATGAATTTTGGAATGTTGATGCTGGTGGGACATTGCTTGATACACGGCGCATCATAACAAAACAAACAACGATTGGCTTCTACAAGCGCCGCTTCCTTTTTGTCAAAAGGCGGATGAATGTCACTGAAGTTTTCTTCGTATTGATTTGCCGAAAGTCTATTGTTTAAGATGGCCATCCATTGAAATTGAAGGGTAAAAACTAAATAACAGCTTATTCATTTGCAGATCAAAGTTCGACCAGCTTCTCATAGGTCTCCGGTCTCCTGTCTCTAAAGAATTGCCAGACGCTTCTCACTTCCTCTATCATGTCCAAATCAAATTCTGCTATCAGTAATTCGTCCTTGTCTTCCGAGGCCTGGGAAAAGATTTGTCCGCGTGGATCGGCAAAGTAGGAAGAACCGTAAAACTTCCCAAGGTTCCATGGTTTTTCTTCGCCCACCCTGTTTATACATCCCATAAAATAGCCATTAGCTGCCGCATGAGCCGGCTGCTCCAGCTTCCATAAATATTGCGATAAACCTGCGACTGTTGCAGAAGGGTTGTACACGATCTCGGCACCGTTTAAACCAAGTACTCTTGCACCATCAGGAAAGTGACGATCATAACAGATGTACACGCCCACCTTTGCATATCTGGTTTGAAAAACCGGGTAGCCCAGGTTACCTGGTTTAAAGAAAAACTTTTCCCAGAAACCGGAGGTATGCGGAATATGGTTTTTGCGATATTTTCCCAAATAGGTTCCGTCGGCATCAATTACCGC
>DASQMG010000336.1:0-4123 GCA_035645595.1 Flavisolibacter sp.
TAGTTTTTTAAAGGAAGCATTAGCGGCTAAAGCCGGATTGCTTTTACGGAGGTTGAGTAAGGTTTTATAAAAGTTTGCTCTCGCCAGTTTAGCGAAAGAGATCGTATCCTTATAGAAGAAGCTAATACTATCCAAAACAGGTTCCTCCTGGCCGCTATAGATAAGAGGAACAGCACCCTTCATTGTTTGTGTGAGCACAGCAAAAGGAGCATGTTTTGCGCCAGGCATGGTACCGTAATCTGCTTTGTTCCAACTGTTCTCATCATGGTTACTGGTGAAGTGCAAAAACAAGCCTGGAGTCTTATAAGTAGTATCAATCCAGTAAAGGGCCGTATCTAATGCAGTGGCCGGCTTTTTCCCGGCGGCCACGTCAACGGCTGTATGAAAAAAATTCCAGGCATAGCTCATATCGAATCCAGTGTCATATACCCATTTATCCTCTGCTTCGGCTAACATTAAAATGCCTGGCCTAACGGCCTTTAACTCGCGGTTAGCCCTTGTCCAAAAATCTTTTCCCTGCCCCTGCGCATGATCACAGCGGTAGCCATCAATGCCTGTTTCTGTAAGCCAAAACTTCATCACAGCAATTGTACTGTCACCCAATTGTGCATTTTTAAAATCCAATTTTCTGGTATCAGTCCAATCCGTTCCGGGCTGATGTACCGGGATGCCTTTTTTATCGCGGATATAAAATTCGGGGTGAGCTTTTACCCAGGGATGATCGGGAGAGGTATGGTTGGGTACCCAGTCAATAATCACTTTCATACCCATGCTATGAATTTTATTAACCAGGTCTTTCCAATCCTGCATAGTTCCAAACTCGGAGTTGACGGTTCTGTAATCCGAGATCGCATAATAAGAGCCTAACGCACCTTTTCGCCCTTCTTTACCAATGGGATTTATTGGCATAAACCACAGCGTTTGCACACCCATATCTTTTAATCGTTGCAGGTGGGTGGCAAAGGCATTGAATGTTCCTTCGGGTGTGTATTGACGAACATTGACTTCATAAATATTTCCCTGCATGATCCAGCCGGGATGTCCGTCAGCCATGACGGTGGAATCGGCATTGCCTTTAGTAGCGGAGTCATTGGCATCAGATGTGGTAGCTGTGTTGTTACAGGAAACAAACCAGCACGAAGCAAATAAGAGAAGCAGGCAATTACGCATTACAAATGATTTGCGCTAAAATTAGGAGATATTCTATATCGGGCAGTTATGGAATATCAGAAGACTATTGGTAGGCAGGAAACTTTAACCGCTTTAGGGAGTAGGCATTCCATAATCCTCAGTTCACTTCTCAATAAGTGCCAGCGAAGTTTCACAGCAATTATTTACAGTCTATGATCCAGGTGGCCATATTTACAGCCTCCTTACTTATTGACTTAAATACTGGGCTTTATTCTTTTCCAGGTACCGCACCATTGCTAAACGTATATCCGATTTAGAATCATTTTTAGCAGCGGCTGGTGGGTAAACTTTCACTACAGCCACGTTGTCAGTGTTTACAAAATCCATGTTCGCCTCTTTACCCGATAGCAAAAATTCAGGTAAGGCCACATGATAGGTTTTTGCCGGATCAAGTGGTTGGCCATTTAACGTCCATACATCGTTAGCAAAAACCAGGTTTTCATTGTAGTGCAGGAAGCCTCCGATGCCTATGTTCTTTCTGCCGGCTTCCAGCATTTTAATCACCAGGCTTCCTTTCATATCCGCTTCGCTTATGGCACCACCAAAAGGTAAGGCACGCAGAATATCGTATTGGGATATTGGCAGTTGCATCACATCGTCTACTCGTATAGAACCACCATTCATTACTACAATATCTGCGGTGGGTACAGCCTCTTTTATAGAAGCGATAATTAATTTTGAAAGATTGGTAGCTTTTGTTCTTACTTCTGTTTCCCTTCCTTCCAGCGCATCGCCCTTATTTATCATAACCGCTTTTGCATCAAAGCCAAGTGAGCTATAGTTGTCTTCTGCTATCTTATTCCATTTTTGAACAACAGCGTTTGTGGCTTCATCCAATACCACTTTTTCATTCAGAGATTCAAGAATGGTTGTTACTTTTTTACTGCCCTTTTTTTTATTGATCTGCAGGTTTACGATGTAGGCATTTTTTGCATTGGCAAAAGCCTTTGTAATGGAGACATCCCCAATTTTTGCAAAGCGGCCATCGTGCTCATGTCCGCCAATGATGGCAGCAAGGCCAGGAACCTCTCTTGCCAGTAATTCATCAGCATCCATACTTTGATGGGTGATAGCTACAACGGCGTCCACTGAATCTTTTAAATTATTGTACGCTTCTTTTGCCGTTTGCAACGGATCGGTATACATCACAAAATCTGCTTTATTAAACGGCAATGTCAGGGCTATAATACCAACTTTAGCCGTAGTGCCATCCTTATCCTTTACATTCATGATGTAGGTTTTTGGCAACGGCCCTTTTCCCTCTTTTACAAATGGTTCTGCCTTATCCCTTACTTTATGAAATGAGTTGGTTGAAATCCAAAGCGCCGAAGACTCGTTAATGCGTTCCTGCAGTTCACTTTCCTTAATATCAAATTCATGATTGCCAAACATAGCGATGTCTAGCCCTGCAGCATTTAGTGCCTCTATCATTTGCTTTCCCCTGATAGCCTTGTCGCCATATTTTAAACTGTTGTACACCGAAGGACTTAAAAAATCGCCGGCGATTACCATGTACGTATTTGGATTTTTTTGTAGCCAGGCCTTTTTCAGCGTGGCTACACGGGCAATGCCACCTTCACGGCCTCCACTTAATGGGGCAATTTCATACACATCATTAATCTGCACAAAGCTGATGTCTATTTTGCCGTTATCCCTGCTACCTGAAGTTGAGCTAAGCGTTTTGCAAGAGGTAAAAAAGAACACCGGAAGGGTAAAAAAGAAAATGATACGTTTCATACTACCTATAAATTGGGTAGTAAAGATAAAGGGCTGGCGGCTCCCTCGCCCCCAATCGGAAACCTTGTTGCCAATTGCCTGAAACTCGTTATCCAATCAAACTGATCAACTAATGAACCTTTTTTGCACGGCACATTTTTTTATACCTCTACTACCAAATTATAAATTATGCGTTGGCAAGGCAGAAGCGGAAGTGGAAATGTAGATGACCGCCGTGGTATTGGCGGACCCGTAGCCGTAGGTGGCGGTATTATTGGCGTAATTGCGCTGCTTTTTAATTTATTAACCGGTGGCGACGTAGATCCATCGCAGTTACAATTACCCGGTGCCGGCGGCAGTGGCCAGCAATTATCGCCACGAGAGCAGGCCGCACAGGATACCCTCGCAAAATTCTCAGGCGTCGTATTGAAAGAAACGGAAGATGTTTGGCAACGGATTTTGCCTGAGCAAACCGGTACCGCTTACCAGGAGCCAAAACTCGTTTTGTTTACAGGCGCCGTACAATCAGCTTGTGGCAATGCCAGCAGTGCAACGGGGCCATTTTATTGCCCCGGCGATCAGGACTTATATGTTGACCTTTCCTTTTTTAATGAGTTAAGTACCCGTTTTGGAGCAGGTGGCGATTTCGCCATGGCGTATGTTATTGCCCATGAAGTAGGCCATCATATTCAATATTTGCTGGGCACTTCAGATAAAATGGCCCGTATCCGTCAGCAGGTAAGTAAAGAAGAGTACAATAAATATTCGGTACGCTTAGAATTACAAGCTGATTTTTTAGCAGGTGTCTGGGCGCATTATACACAGGGAAAAAATTTGCTGGAAGCAGGCGATATCGAAGAAGCGCTTACCGCTGCCAATGCTATTGGAGATGACAGGTTACAACAAGAGGGGCAGGGACGTGTTGTGCCGGAATCTTTTACACATGGTACATCGGCACAACGAATGTATTGGTTTAAAAAAGGCTATCAAACCGGCGATGTGAGACAGGGAGACACTTTTAGTGCACGGGAGTTGGAGTAGCACCCCGGCCCTCTCCAAGTTCGTTGAAGAGGGAAGCCTTAGCACAGCCCTTGCTTTTATACGATACTTATAAAGCTCAATTGACTTTTGTTAATTGAGCTTTTTCATTTTTGTTAACCGGGGGGTTATTACTAATTGAGCAATAGTGGCGGAATTGAGCTTGAAGAATTGATGG
>DASQMG010000337.1:0-2286 GCA_035645595.1 Flavisolibacter sp.
GTATCATTATTTTAGTGCAGCTGGCAGTTGCTGTTACCAATTTATACAGGATCAATGCTTTTCAGCAAAGTAAAGATGTAGCAGGTATAAGGCGACAAGTAAAACCGCTCCTGCATTTTTTTCTGACGACTTCCATAATAAGTATTTATGTTTTTTTCGATGTAATCATCCTTGGAATGGCAGCAGACGAGAGAGCTGTTGGTTATTATACCGTAGCAATTAAAATAATAAAGCTGTCCTTGCTATTGGTGCTTGCGCTCAATGTTATTTTGTTTCCGAGGATATCACAACTTACTTCCGCGATGGACCTTGCAGGTATCCGGTCCCTGATTGATAAAGCTTTGAGTTTTATCATACTACTAACGCTTCCTATTACTGTTGGATTTTATTTTTTAGCACCGCAAATTATCCAGCTAGTTGCCGGAACAGCGTTTCTGCCAGCGATTCCGTTGATGCGGCTCCTATGTGCGATTCCTTTTGTTATCGGACTAAGCAATTTGTTTGTCTATCAAATACTGGTTCCGTTTGAAAAGGAAAAGAAGATGTTGTTGGCAGTATTTATAACCTGCATTTGCAGCCTCGGCTTGCATGTAACCCTGGTGAACCTGCTTAAAGAAAAAGGCACCGCAGTAGCCACCATTTTTACCGAAGTAATTATGCTGGTGTTAACGTATTATTTCTCATTCAAAACCTTTCACTTTAATTTCCCTGTAAGATTGTTATTGCAAAGCATAGCCGCATTAGGTCCTTTTGTTTCCTTGGTGTTAATTGCCCAATATGTAGCTGCACCTCCCATCTGGATTGTTTGTATCAGCGTGTTCCCTGGTATTGTCCTTTATGGACTTTTGCATTTATTTCTTTTCAAAAACACTTTGCTCAGGGAAGCTTTAACAAGTTTACGTTGGCGCCGAAAATTAAGGGTAAGCAATGGATAAAAACGTACTTATATTTTTCCCACACAGGTTAAAGCAACGCCATGGGGGGCCCTATTCAATGCTTTATCATTTAAAGCAGGGGTTGCAAAGCGTTTCACATAACGTTACTTTTCTTTCAGCATTAGCTAACTTTCCAGAGGACAGAGCATTTCGTCCCCTTGCGAGCAGCACGTCGCTATTTAAAAAGCTGATTAAATCGTTTGTACCGAAAAAAACATTAAACAATTATAAAATAAGAAAATGGGTAGGTGAAGTTGGTGTACCTGATGAAAATACTCTAAGGCACGTGGCTTTTTCGCAATACCAGATACTCCATTTTCATGAAACCATTGATGTATGGCGATATAGGAACTTACTGGAAAACTATACCGGAATCATCATACTTACATCCCATACCCCGAAGCCTTACCATTTAGAGTTATTGGAAGATGTGATGAAGCTCGATAAAACTATGATCAGTGACCGCTCCTATGACCTAATTAAAAATATTGATGTATATGCTTACCAGAAAGCGCAACACCTGATTTTCCCGTGCCAGGAAGCAACAGAAGCGTATTTGGAACGCTGGCAGGTCTTCAATAAAATCGTGGAAGAAAAACATGTTGATTATGTGACTACCGGTGTCGTTTCTTCACCCCTTTTACAGACAAGGAAGACCACGAGGCTTTCGTTACAAATTCCTGAAGATGCTTTTGTAGTTAGTTATGTTGGTCGAAAGATACCGGTTAAGGGGTATGACCTGTTGGTGGAGGCGGCCAACTCATTATTGCCGCTTTACCCAGACTTATATTTTATAATAGTGGGTAATAAGGATAGCGATTCATCAATTAGCCACACCCGGTGGATAGAGACCGGATGGAGCGAAGACCCCTTCGCTTATGTAGAAGCCGGTAATCTGCATGTAGTGCCAAACCGGTTTACGAATTTTGATTTAAACGTGCTGGAAGTTTTAAGTTTAGGGAAGCCGATGCTCCTGAGTGACACTGGCGGTAATAAGTACTTTAAACAATTTAATCCACCCGGGATTTTTTATCATAAACCTACCGTTGCTGACTTACTGCATAAACTAAAGGCCTGCTACGAAAAGAAAGAACAACTAGACGAAATCGGTAAGGATAACAAAGAGATCTACACTAGTTATTTTACCGCCGAACGGTTTGCACAAGATCAGGTCAGGTTTTACAAATCTCTTTAGTGATGAACAAAACGGGCTATCATATTTGTATAGTTTGCTCCCGCTTAGATTTGCAGGGCGGCATTGAAAGAGCTTGCGTAAACCTGGCGGACCTTTTTTACCAGTATAAGCATAAGGTTACTATTTTAATACTTGACAGCACTGCGGAATTGTTTT
>DASQMG010000338.1:0-8443 GCA_035645595.1 Flavisolibacter sp.
CCTAAATTAAGGTTAGCTTTCAAACCATTAACTCTCGGAATTTGATAGTCGAATTGAATATTGCCTATACTCCGGTATACTTCTGACTTATTCTCCCTTTGCTCAAGCAAACCAAGCGGGTTGAGTGGAGAAAGTGGGAGAATACCCAAAGGCCTGATATTGCTTCCCTGGTCAATATATTCGGTATAACCACCAAACCGGGGTGAATTGCTATATACAGGCTGGGTAGGGTCATAGACATTCGCTGATCCAATAGCGCCGCCATCGGCAAAACGATTAGTAGTACGGGCTCCTTTAAGGTTAACTGTTACGCCCAGTTTATCATCAAAAAAACGGGGACTAAGATTTAGCGCTAATGACTGCCGTTGAAAATTACCGGATCTTAAAATACCATCCTGGTTAAGATAACCAGCAGAAACCCGGATGGGAAGTTTGCCCTTGAATGCTGCACCGGTTACCGAAAAATTCAAATCATTGCCTAAAGCCGTTTTAAAAATTTCATCCTGCCAGTTGGTAGTGGCCCCTCCAAGTTTTGCGAGATCGGTACTGGCACCCGAGGTAGCAATAAGGCTTCGAATTTCACTGGCCGACATAACATCTACCCGGCTGGCAGCCTGCTGTACAAAAAACTGATTGGAAACAGAGAACCTTGCTTTACCACGGCTACCCCTTTTCGTTGTAATAAGAATAACACCGTTAGCAGCGCGGGAGCCATAAATGGCTGCGGCCGAGGGGTCCTTTAGCACGGTAAAAGAAGCAATATCATTTGGGTTGATGAGATTCAGAATATTAGCTGAACCGGCTACACCACCATCTACAGGTACATTATCAATTACAATGAGCGGATCGTTGCTGGCGTTAAGCGAAGAGCCACCTCGTATACGGATGCGTGCACCGGCACCGGGTTCTCCACCACTTGTGGTTATTTGCACACCGGCAATTTTTCCGGTAATAAGTTGTTCAGGCGATGTAATGGGGCCTTTTACAAAATCTTTGGTAGTGACGGTAGCAATTGCACCCGTCAGGTCCCGTCTTCTTGCCGTTCCATAACCAATAACCACCACTTCATTTAAATTTCCGGAAGTACCCTGTAAGGTTACATTTGCCGAGCTTTGCCCACTAATAGCCACTTCCTGGTAGCCGTAACCAACAGAGCTAAAAACCAGGGTAGTAGCAGTGGCCGGAACTGATAGTGAATAAGCACCATTTTCGGTAGTGGTGGTTCCTCTGGAGGCCTGCCCTTTTACAGAAACCGATACCCCGGAAATTCCTCTTCCCGATGAATCAGTTACTCTTCCGCTTACCGTTTTATCCTGTGCAGCGCCAATAAAAGAAAGGAGTAAAAACAGGGGTAACCCAATCGAATTGAGCAATTTTCTCATGTTCATAGCAATCAATTAATTAATGTTTATAAAGAATAGCAGTTTACGTAATGTGTATCGAGGACACAATGTTAAATCTTTTTTAAGTCATTCAAAATTTTCTTCCCGTTTTTTTCGGCAAAACTTTATTTATGACAATCGAAATTTGTCGTATTCATTAAACAGTCAGCTTTTGTTTCATTTCCATAGTCACTCTGCCACTTTTTTTTAAACCAGGCCTTAGCTTATATAATTTACCCGGACGGTGTGGCACGTCTTCTTCCATCTCATTTAAATCAACCAACCAGTCTTTTACCAGGAGTCTTTTTCTGAAGTTTCTCCTGTCCAGTTCTATTCCCAAAATAGCTTCATATAAATCCTGCAACTCACGTAAAGAAAATTTTTCGGGCAGCAGGTTAAAAACAATGGGATGCTCCATAACAGCGTCCCTTAATTGTTTAAGACAGGTATCCAAGATTATTTTATGATCAAAGGCCAGTTTTTTCAGACCACTGACCGGGTGCCAGCATACATCGTCGTGCGTAATCTGAAAGTTGCTGCATTTATTATTCACTAAAGAAAAATAGGCGGTGGTTACTACCCGGCCGGATGGGTGGCGGGCTATGTTACCAAATGTATGCACCTGCTCTAAATACACATCATGCAAACCGGTTCGCTCCTGTAAAACCCGGTAGGGCGCTGCTTCCAGGTCTTCATCGGGGCCAACCAAATCACCAAGTAAAGAGTACAAGCCTTCAAACTCTTTCAAATCAGATTTAATAAGGAGCACTTTCAGCGCCTTATCCTGGTAGCTAAAAATTACACAGTCAACTGATACAGCGATGTTGAAAAAATCCTGGTGGCTGCGCCGCTCAGTAGCAGCAGTTTTCAATTGTCCCATTAGTATTATTGTAGGGTTAAAGAAATAGTTTTGGTGCTACCTTTTACCTGTAGTTTTAAAAAATAAGTTCCTTTTGACAATCCCGGTGCCGCTAAAGGAATCGTTTTGGTTCCACTGGTTAAAAAGCCGTTATAAACCGTAGTAATGTATTGCCCAATATTATTATATAAATCAATTCTTGTAGTGCTGCTTTGGGGTAGTTTTATTTCAACCGTATAGTTAGCCGAAACAGGATTGGGATAAACCTTAGCTTCCAATGTAGTACCATTCCAGGGAAGATTACTGACAGGCGTTGTGGTAAGATTATTTACATTACGGTTTACATATACATGAAATTCTCCGGGCTGCAGGGTAAAGGTTTGCGCCGCACCGGTTGAGGTATGAATAAAATTGCCAAGGTAGTCGTACCAGGTGCCTGCCGTTGGAAAAGTAACCGTACCGGTTTGCGGCACCACATCGAAGTTGCCTATAACCATAACGTCAGAAGTATCGTTGGCAGTGGTTAGCTTGATCCATTTAAAAGCACCGGATAAGCTTCTTTCAATAGTAGAAGATTGAAAAACACCCCTGTACCATTGATGAAAACGAAGCTTATTTAACTGGCTATATACATCAAATACCCGTTTGCGTCTCTCTTCAGCCTTATAATCCCAGCGGATTGGTTTTGGGTCTAGTTTTTTATCGCAATCACCTCCCTCGCCATTCGTTGACAAATAGCAACGGGAATAATCGTAGCCAAGTTCACCAAACTGCCAGATCATTTTTGGGCCCGGTATAGTAAGCAAAAAGGCCGCATTTAGCTCCATTCTTTTTAATGCGGTAGCCGTATCTTTTATAGTATAGCTGCCTGCTGCATTACCATATTTAATGTTTTTGTACGTGATGCGTTCCTCATCATGACTTTCCATGAATGTAACCAAATGAGCGTTTGCCCACCCTTTAGTTGTATGAACGCCACCATCAAAATTGGAGTTTGCTATGTATCCCATGGAAGCCTCCTGGTATTGTGTCCAAACATTGGCCCACAGAAGTAAGCCGTTGTTATCCGCTAATTCCTTTTCTTCTGCATTATCAGCAAAATGTTCCAGTATGATGTAGCTGTTAGGATCAGCTGCTTTAATGGTATTTGCGTAACCGTTGATAATAGCAATACGTGTAGCATCGTAAGCAGAAAAAGCAGCATCATTGGAAGATGGCTTTTGTGTAAGCCCTTTTGAAAAATCAACCCGGTAACCATCTACTTTATACTCATTAATCCAGTGCTGCAATACACGGTTGAAAAAATATTTCGTGTCGGCACTTTCATGGTTAAAGTCTTCACCAAAGCCAAAGGCATGAGGCTGAATGGCATTATACCAGGGGTTATTCGCTGCGGGCCGGTTGTTTTGAGCATCCCAATACAACCGGGCCAAAGGCGAGGGGCCATACGTATGATTGAGTACAATATCCATAATAACGGCTATCCCGTTTTTATGGCAAGTATCAATAAATTCTTTGAGTGTATTTTTTGGCCCATAATATTTATCCGGTGCGAAGTACTGGTAGGTATTGTATCCCCAGCTACTATTCCCTTCAAACTCTGTCCATGGCATTATTTCAATAGCGTTTATCCCTAAGCGCTTCAAATAACTTAGGGTATCCTTTAATGTTTTCCAGTCATGGGCTGCTATAAAATCCCTAACCAGCAGCTCGTAAATTACTAATCCTCTTTTATCCTGTTTGGTGAAATTGGTAACACCCCAGTTGTATGTGGGTTGCTGGGTTTGCAATACACTTACAATACCAGACTGGCCGGCTGGATAAGGCTTCAGGTTAGGATAGGTGGAAGAACTGATGAAGCCATCATTGAAGGGATCCAGAAGTTTCTCTGCATAGGGGTCAGCGATTTTTACCGTGCCATCCACCACATATTGAAAGCCATATTCAGTTCCGGGAGTCAACCCATTAATTGTTAACCAGAAATATTTTCCATCCTGTGTTTTATTCATAATATAGGGGGCAGCCTGCGTCCAGTTATTGAAGTCACCAATTACGGTAGCGATGCCTTTTCCCGGGGCCCTAAGCACAAGTGTTACAGATGTATTATTGGGATTATAATTAATACCATCACTTGCCCCGGGAGGCAGTGGCAGCACCGGTGATACGGCTACAAAAATGTTGAGAGTATCATACCTGATAGTAGTACCGTCATTAGCTTCTGCCACAACTTGCTGGTTGCCCGCAGCAAGTATTGTTGAAGTCCCGGAAAGGGTAGTCACATTCCCCGCCGATGTTGCTATTACTGCACCATTGTGGTAAAGCTTCATAGCCGAGGGCTTGTTGGCATCGGCTGCTATAGGAAAGCTGGTTCCCGTTGTCCATGTCTGCGGCTCAGGAGTTGGAATAAATTTAGGTTCAGAAGGGGGCTGCGACAGACGCACTGCTAAAGCCGATGTATACACAGGAATATACATGTCGCTGCCGTCGGTATTACGTTGTACTTTGCTGCCATCGCCGCTTCTAAACAACAGCGCAATTTTCTGGATTGTTTCCCCGGCAGGCACGCCGTAGTAAGCTTTGAGACTGCCGGCAATGGTAAACTGCCATTTATTGTTGCCTAACGAAACTGCCTGAAGCTGAGGGTTGGGTTGATTAAAGTTCTGGCTAAATTTTACATATCGCCAGTTGCTTGAGCTGGTGCTAAGATTTGTAATTACACCGGTGTGAATATATATGTCAGATGTTGGCGTATGATTTAGTAAGCCCTGATTGCCCTTGCTTACATCAACAGTAATTACTAATGTTTGGGAACTATTATCTTCCGTAGGAAAAGACGGGGTCCAGGTAAGCAGTTGTGCATAAGAAAAGGCTCCGCAACAGGTTGCAGTAAGAAGTAGCAGCAATCGTTTCATAAATCAGGTTTGCGGACTAAAGATAACAGGAATATGTACTTAACACACATTGCAGCAAAAAAATTTCAGCCCTATTTTTACAGCTATGAACACGGATAAAGTAAAAGTGCTGCAGCAATCCACTCTTGCGCTTCTTAAAAAGCTAAAAGAAGAAACGATTACTACGAAAGATATTGAAGACCTGCGGGCCGCGCTGCGCTTTCACGAACACCGCTATTATATTCAAAGCGACCCGTTGATCTCCGATTTTGAATATGACAGTTTATACAAAGGATTAGAGACGCTGGAAACCGAAGCGCCGGATTTAATTGTACCCGACTCTCCCACCCAGCGGGTGGGCAAAGGACTTACAAAAGACTTCCCTAATGTACCGCATTTGGTGCCGATGCTTTCGCTTGATAATTCTTATGACAGTGATGACCTGATTGACTTTGACCGTAAAGCAAGGGAATTAACCAGGTTGCCGGAAATTGAATATTGCGTAGAACCTAAATTCGACGGTGCCAGCATCTCCTTAATATATGAAGGTGATCATTTAGAACGTGGTGCTACACGTGGTGATGGTGTATATGGTGATGATATTACACCTAACATTAAACAAATAAGAACCATTCCTTTATCGGCCAGGTTTTCTGATTATGGCTTGCAAACCGTAGAAATTCGTGGCGAGGTTTTAATTAATAAGGCCAATTTTGAAAAGTTCAACGAAGGCCTGGCAGAAGCAGGCTTGCCACCACTGGCTAACCCGCGCAATGCCGCTGCGGGCACTTTGCGCATTAAGGATCCTATAGAAGTGCGCAGAAGAAACCTGGAGGCTTTTGTTTATCATGTAAGTTATTACATTACCGATGATGGTTGGCGGTTGGCAGTTGGGAGTAACGACACGGGAAATGCTGAAAAACTTTCAACAATCAACGACCAGCAATCCACTTCTCTTCTCACCCACTCCGGTACACTGGAGATGCTTTGGGATCTTGGCTTTCGGAGCCCATCCAAAGAAAAAAAAGTATTGAAGGGCATACAGGCCGTGATCGACTATTGTAATGAATTTGAAGCAAAGCGTGATGACCTCCCGTATGAAATTGACGGGATGGTGATTAAAGTAAACGATTTTGAGTTGCAGGATAAAATGGGCATGACGACGCATCATCCACGTTGGGCAATGGCTTTTAAATTCAAAGCAAGGCAGGCCACAAGCAAACTTCTGCGCATTGAATACCAGGTAGGAAGAACGGGCAATATTGGCCCGGTGGCTAAGATAGAGCCAGTGCATATTGGCGGTGTAATGGTGGGTTCTGTTTCGCTTTTTAATGAAGATGTGATCCGCGAAAAAGATGTACGTATTGGAGATACGGTTTTGGTGGAAAGGGCTGGTGATGTGATTCCCTACATTGTAAAACCACTCGTTGAACTCAGAGATGGAACTGAACAAGCCATTGAGTTCCCAAAGTGCTGCCCCTCTTGTGGCGATGAAATTGTAAGGCTGCAGGACGAAGCGGCATGGCGATGCGTAAATGTTTCCTGTCCGGCGCAGGTGCTGGAAAGGTTAATGCACTTTGCTTCAAGAGATGCGATGGACATCAGGGGCCTGGGTGCTGCCAATATTGAAAAATTTTATAGGCTTGGATTGCTTACTTCTATCCCACAGGTTTATCAGCTAGACTTTGCCGCCATTGGTAAGATGGAAGGCTTTGGCGAGAAGTCACTCACTAATTTGCAACAGGCAATCAGCAACTCCAAAAAGCAGCCGCTGCACCGTTTAATATTTGCGCTGGGTATTCGCTTTGTTGGTGAAACCATGGCGAAGGTGTTAGCACATGCCGTTAATCATTTATCCGAACTGAAAGATTTTGACGAAGAGAAATTAAAGACCTTAGAGGATGTAGGGCCTAAAGTAGCCAGCAGCATCGTATTGTTTTTTAATAACGAAGACAACCTGAAAATGCTTGAGGAGCTAGAGGCATTGGGCCTGCAATTTAAAAACGAAAAAAGGGGCGCATCTACCAGTGATGAAAGCGGCAATTTAGCCGGGCAAACATTTTTATTTACCGGCACGATGCAAAAGCTAAAAAGAAGCGAAGCAGAAGAATTAATAGAAAAGAATGGCGGGAAGATCGTGTCGGGAGTGAGTAGTAAATTAAACTATTTAGTGGTTGGTGAAGATGCCGGGAGTAAGCTGGAAAAAGCAAAAAAGATTGCCAACATCCGTATTCTCAGCGAAGACCAGTTTTTGGCGATGATCGGGTAGTGTGCTTATCACCCCCGGGGCTCGCCACCAGGCTTAATGCGGGGCCATCTGAGAAGACACTGGGCGGACAATAAATGGTGAACACCAGGAACACCTATTGTTGACAGGCTCAACTGGTTATCAGTGGTCAAGAATTAATTCTGACTAATGGATATGAATTTAAGATTGGTTCTGAGGGTGAGTCTCAGCACCAAGTTGAATATCGAGAGTGGAACTCGCATCCACTATTTACTCTTACCTAAAAGCTTCAGATGAATTTGCGTTGGTTTGCAGTGTACTCCGGAATTGAAGGCGCTTATTTAAGCACGATCTTTCTACTTAAACGAAGACGAAATCTTGCCAAGAAGCGTATCAAAAATTGGCTTTTGAACTGCAGGATACTGTATCCGCAAATGATGTTGCATCTTATTTCTAATGATGCTCTTGTTATAAAAAACTCCTTCCTCATCCTGTCCGCTAATTACATACCAGGCCGGTTTCAGCACTTTGTAAGAAATGCCTTTGTAAAGTTTTAAATCACTGGTGTAAGAAGCCTTCAGTTCTGACCCTGTTCCCATTCCCAAGCTTTCGACGCTTACTGTGATATTACTGTCAAGGCTGTTATCAAAATACTGGAGCGTTCCCGATGCTACTAGTAATCCTTTTTTAAAATAATGCGGCAGCTGAATTTTAAAGCCATTGTGATGCGTGAAGGTTTTCCATGTGACCTGGGCACTGCCCGAAGTGTGTGCAATTATCAACAGCATTGTTACTAAACATATCAGGAGATATTTTCTCTTCATGCCCTGTTGATTTTATTGGTTTAATTATAGAGCCTACACTTTTGCCAGTTGATAGTTTTTGAACGACTGCAGCAAAGTCTCCGCCCTATGTTGCCTGTCAGTTTCTGCATCAAAAATTTCTACTACCTCTTTTTTTAGTTCCTCATCCTCTTCCTGGGCAATAAAAATTCCAATCGTGTTTACTATCTCCGAATAGGTCTTTTCAAATTCGCTACTGGCTTCTCCATCCGTTGTTTCATTAATTTGAAGCTGTAGTTTTT
>DASQMG010000339.1:0-13855 GCA_035645595.1 Flavisolibacter sp.
GTCTTTACTCTTCTATCTTTCCCCGTTCATTATCTTCCTTTTCTTTTTGATATACCAGCAAATAAATCTTCCATTCCAGCAATTCATATTGCATAGAAAGCTCAACTTTTACTTTTGGGAGGTTACTGGCATTTGGTGAAAGCCTAAAAACGGTAGTACTGAATTTTTTGCTTTCATCCGGTGCATCATAGTCACCCGACAAACTGTAATCATAATCCCTGTTCAGCTTTAAGTTTATCCCTTTAAGCTGGTTGTATAACAACTTATATTTTTTAGCGGCTACTTCAAATTCATCAGTCATAAACATCAATGCCTGCCAACTGTAGACCGGGTGTTTGCCCGAGTACTCGGTAATAGTATTATTCTGGGCGCTTTTAAACGACAGCAGCGAGGTGTACTCTACTGTTTGCGGATTGGTGTTAAGCACTTCACCTTTAAGGTTGGTAAACTGCTTTGGAAAATCGTCGATTACCCGTTCCAAAGCATTACGTACATCAGTGTTGCCTGCAGAAGGAAATCTTAATTGTGCATGTGATACATGGATAAAAGCAGTAGAAGCAAGTACGAGCAAAAGCCGTTTACTTTTTTGTTTCATAGAATGGATTATTTAAAAGTTTTCGGCAACAAAATAGATAAAGGCTTCGTTATTTCAATGAAAATGGCTAAGTTTATCCACCTATTTTCCACATTTAAAATTAACCCAGATGAAAAACAAGGACATCGAGTACGCAAAGCAGGCTGCACGAATTTATAGCAGCTCATATAAACCATCTTACAACGTATGGCGCTTTATGAAATCAATTTTAGGCGTTGTAATTTATGGTTCGTCAACTGTCAGTTACCTGCCGCCAAAAAAGCGCATGATAAGATAAGGCCCTCAACAGAGGGTTTCTTTTTGTAACAGATTACACCCACCGCACGCTGTCCTGCCAGCTGGCAGAGAGCCGTCCACAGCCACCAACCTTGTAAATTTTCTGTAAGTTCTACTGCCTTGTTCTACATTAGTTCAGCCGTATGCCCTTGGTGGCTCTTTCCATCATTGCCGGCATGCTTCTGCCGCCCATACGGTTAATGTTATAGGTAAACGTCAGCATAAAGTACCGTTTCAATACAGTGTTCTGCACGTCTTCTATATAGTTCTGTGCTACGTTACGGTAAACGCTTGTGTTTTGGTTTAAGATATCAAACACGGAAGCTTTGATTTCTCCCCGCCTGCTTTTAAAAACCTGTTTAGCGATGCCTGCATTCCAGATAGCGTAATTCTGGTTAAAGCCATCGGTGCGGCCAGTATTGAATGTATAATCAAAATCGGTTGATAAGATAAAATTTTTGGGCAGTGTGTAAGTGGCATCAGCAGAGTACACATGGGTAAAATAGGAAGTATTGTTTCGCTCCCGCAGGCTGTATTTTACCTGGTTGTAGCTAACGCTGGCTGTAACACCAAGGTCTAACTTGTCTTTGTAATTATAGCCCAGGCGCAGGTCTTCTCCCACAGATAAATTGCGGGTAAAATTCTTTACCCTATCTACAATACTTGCATCCTGGTTATAACCAATGCGGGTGGTAGTATTAAAGTTGCCGCCTTTCATCTGTTTAATAGGGAAGCCGATATTAAAGTTGCCCGATACTGCATACACACCATTTACATTAACCGGTGAAGTTAGCTGTAGCCCCCCCGGCAGGTTTTGTATAGCATTGGCAATTTTATTTTGTGTAGTGCTGTAGGTAACAAAGGCAAACAGGTTGCGGAACTTTATCATATCGAAGAAATTGTACCCCAGTGTTACATTATGAGAAAACTCCTGGGTTAACGACGGGTTTCCTTTAGATAGGTAAGGATAAGTACTGTAATCTGTTACATCCTGTAGTTGCGTGATAGTAGGTTGGGCCGTGCGGCCGCGATAGTTGACACGCAGGCTTCTGCTGCGCTGAAACTGGTAATTAAATGATGCGGTTGGAAACAGGTTTGTATTCGTCTGGAAAATGTTTTTACCTTTTGAAAGATTGTTGCTTTCCAACCTGGTTTGCTGCACGGCAAAACCCAGTTGGTAATTATATTTCTTTTTTACCACCCTGAGATTGGTGCCGATGCGGTCGTAAATATTACTATTCTCAAAACGGTTTGTCAGGGAGTCAACAATGGCATCGTAAGCTCCCGTGGCTGCGTTTTTATTCAGGGTTCTTCTATCCGATTGGCTGCGATTATCATTGTGGCTGTAATTAAACTCCACTACCTTATCCCTGGCAATAGGTTCGGTGTAAGAAAAGCCCACGCCGTAATTATTAGTGCTGCTTTCAGTATGTGTAACAAAATCCGATAAGCGGTCCATCCACTTAAAGCCGTTAGGTGTATAGAATCTTGAGGCAATAGTGCTGTAAGCGTCACGGTTATTATCGCTCCACATACTGGAAAGGTTTACCGATAATGTGCGGCCCGGCTTGCGAAAACGCTTCCGCCAAATTAAGTTGTTACTGAAATTGTAGCCGTCACCGGTATTGTTAGTCATTGTACGGTTTTCTGCATTGGTATACGACGATCCATTCTTTGCTACCGCGCTGTTCAATGTATCATCGCTAAACGATTGTGACCTTTGAACGTTTAGATTAGGTTGGTAAATAATGGAGTTAAACGAATCAATGGTGTAAACAGCGTTAAGGTTAAACCTGTGATTGTTGTTACGTGTTTTAGAATACGTTCTATTAGCTGTATTGATGCTTGAATCCGCCGCTATGTTTTGCCGAAAACTGTTTCGGTCATTTTCGGTTTGTGCATGATTGAAAAAATAGCTGCCGTTCACTTCAAAGTACTTATTCCAGGTATCACGGTAATTAATACCCGCTTGCGATGATGCTGTGATACCCCCACCGGTTGAGCCTAAATTAAACCCGCCGATGTTACCGCTCCCACCACCTGAGTTTCCTGTCCGGATCATGTTCATCCCGGCCATGCCGCCACCACCACCAAAACCGCCGCCGCCAAAGCTGCCACCACCCGGTTGGCCACCACTCATTGCCCCCATCATGCCACCGCCACCACCACCACCGCTAAACATGCCCAACATATCGCTGATGGTAAAGCCAATGTTGCTGGTATTATTGGCTTTTGCAATCACTGATGTTTGCGTGGCTCCTTTAAAAAAGTTGGTTGATAATCCTGCATCATAGCGTTTATCAGTGCCATAGCCTGCCGACACTTTTCCAAAAACGCCTTTCTTTTTATCTTTTTTTAATTTTAAGTTGAGTGCTTTGGTGCGGCTGCCATCATCAATTTTGTTGAACTTTGCCTGCTCACTCATGTCATCAAATACTTCTACCGCATCTACCATATCGGCCGATAAATTTTTGGTGGCCAGCTTAGGATCGTTATTAAAAAATTCCTTACCGTCCACATATACTTTCTGCACCGTTTCGCCCTGTGCCTTAACTGTGCCGTCTCTCTCTACCTGCATACCCGGTAGTTTTTTTATCAGGTCTTCTACATTGGCATTGGGTTTTGTTTTGAACATATTGGCGTTAAAAGAAATAGTGTCGCCGTTGATTTTTACAGGAGATTCGTCCGTAATCACTACTTCCTGCAGGCTCTTGTAAGCCCTGTCCATTTTAATGGTACCAAAATCTTCTGTTGCTTTTTCTGCACTGAGGCTGAAAGCCTTTCTATGTGTTTGCAAACCACTAAATGAAGCCACCAAAAGGTAGTTACCGGATGCTAAATTTTTAATTTCAAAATACCCGTTGCTGCGGGTAAGTGTAAAAGAAATAAGGGAAGAATCGGGCAGGCTCATAACAGACACCGTTGCATCACCTAAGAGAGATGCCGATGTTGAATCCTGTAAGGTTCCTTTTACAGTGCCGGAAACTTTTTGCGCTGATGAGGTTAGGGACAAAGCAATCAGTGCCACCAGGGCGAAGTAGATTCTCTTCATAAGCTTTGATTAATGAATACGAAGATATTCGGATAGTTGATGATCTCTAGTTAATTTAGGTTAGCGAGGGATGAACGGTTATATTCTGGTTCAATGTGTACAATTCGTACGGCTATGACCCCTACCAACTGCAAACTTTTACTTATGGCATTGGAATTAAAAAATGGCAATAGAACCTTTTATGCAAAAAACAGGAAAGCCTGGCGGGCATGGCTGCAAAAAAACGGAGACAAAGAAAAGAAGGTGTGGCTGGTCATTTATAAAAAGGGCACAGGAAAGCCATCTGTTTATTATGATGAAGCAGTAGAAGAGGCGCTTTGTTTTGGCTGGATTGACAGCATAGCCAGTAAGCGGGATGAGGAAAGCTACTACCAGTTCTTTGCCCGGCGAAACCCGAAAAGTAAGTGGAGTGGTTTAAACAAGAATAGGGTAGAACGGTTGCTAAAAGAAGGCCTTATGACACCCGCAGGGTTAGCCTTAGTTGAAGAGGCAAAAAGAAATGGCGCCTGGGAAGCATTGGATGAAGTTGAGGCTTTGATTATACCAAAAGAATTAGAACTGGCATTGAACGGGAACAGCGAAGCATCAAAGTATTTTAGTGCTTTTCCGCCATCGGCCAGGCGTGGTATTTTAGACTGGATCAGCAGCGCAAAGCGGGATGAAACAAGAGCGAAAAGAATTGCTGAAACCGTGCAGTTAGCAGAAAAAAACATCAGGGCCAACCAGTATGTAAAAAAGTAGGAAGCATTACCCACCAAAGGAAAACTCTTCTATAAACTCCCACGGGCCACCTTCATAACTCCATAAACTAAAACCTTTACCAATGGCGGTAAAAGGCTTGAATGTGCCTTGCAGCACAACTGCTGTTTCCTTTGCTATAAATGGCGATACCTTATTCTGAATTGTAACATGCGGCCATAACTTTTGTTTATCCTGGGGCTGCAACCACTGTTCCCATACTTTTTGCATAGTACGATGTAATTCCTGCAACGGTTGACATTCGATTTTAAATGCTACGCCTTTGCCGATGCTTTTTACATGGGTTACCTGCAAGCTTAATGGCTTTGTTTCTTTACTCCATTTCCCTAAGTCTCTTTTTATTTTTGGTTCATTTGCCGGAAGATGATGAAAGAGGGTAAGATGCGCAGACAGGAAATTACGTTCCGGTGGAAAGTAACATTGGCGAAGTGAGTCAAAAAATTGAAAGGATGCCTCGTCTAATGAAAGCGTAACAATAAGGGGCGATGTTTCCTGCATAGTAACGCAACAAACCTACACGTAGAGGGGTTGTCTTTAATATTATAATGCGTTTACATTTTACATCTAAAATTTACGCTTGTACACCTTTCCTCTGCCAAAGCCCAGGTGCAGGACAAAAGCACGAAAACCCCGAACAAATAAAGATTAATAATACTTTTTGAAATCTTGCATGTTTTACAAATGCCGGTCAGCAGAGATGTTTAAACGTAAGGACGGAAAGTATAAGTGAAGCTGTAAAAATAAAGGGCTTCTATCTATCCTGTTTTTGTTAAACCCTGCAGGATAGATAGAAGCCCATTCACTTATCTCACCCTCTACTCACCCCCTTTTGTCTTCGTCACCCCGTTCTTTGTTTTTGTTTTGATGACTTTACCATCTGCTGTTTTCACCTTTGTTTTTATCTTGGAACTGCCATTACCAGAACCACTATTATTAGTTCCATTGCCGGTAGAATCTGTATTCCCAGTTTCATTGCCGGTAGTTCCTGAAGTAGTACCTCCATTATTCAGAGTACCTGTAGCTGTACCGGTAGAGTCGGTAGTTGTCCCACCTGTTGTATTGGTGGTAGTACTGTTATTTGAGCCTGTATTGTTGCTATTATTTGTGCCGGTGCTATCAGATGTATTATTTTTATTAATTGTACCTGAATTCATGCCGCTTGTATCTGTACGCCTACCCATTGTGGTATCCGCCCGGTTCCCAGTTCTGCTTGTATCTGTTGAATTGTTCATTGTTCCACTTGTGCTATCGTTTCTCATTCCATTATTTGCACCATTACTGTTCATATTTCCGTTCGTGCGGTTTGTGCTATCCATTATTCCCGATACATTTCCTTCTTGTGAAGAAGACTGATTACCATTTGTATTATTTGATCCGTTGCCTGACTTGCCCTCATTCGAAGATGATGAGCTTTGGTTTCCGGTTCCGGCTTTTTGGGTTCCTTTCTTAGTATTTTTCTGGCTACCGCTTCCGTTGCCAGTTTGATTCCCAGTCCCATTATTTATGGTACTGCCGGAGTTGTTATTCGTGTTATCCCTATTGCCGGATGATATACCTGAATTATCTGTTGAAGACTGGCCGTCGTTCATGCTGTCTGTGGAAGTTCTTCGGGTTTTTGCCTTGTGAGAAGACGAAGAAGCCTTCGTTCCTTTTTTTGCTTTATTGCCCGTGCTGTTTTTATTGGTGGGTTGTTTAGCGCCCTGAGTGCCGGTGCCGGTTTGGGTGCTTTGTGCTGACGTAGCAGCTACAAAGCCTATCAGCAGGAAAGAAAATAGTAGCTTTTTCATATTTGTGTTTTTTAGGTTAAAAAGAACAACGACTGCAAGAAGCATGCAGGTTAAAAGTCAAAATTTCCACAGTGGTGTTAAAGATGTGCTAACAAGCAATGGCTATTAAAATGTGCATAATACTTACCAGAAGTACGGGGCAAAAGCTGGTACCTGATTGGTGATAAACAGCCTTTATAGGGCTCCCCTTTATAAGGTTCAGTGATGAGTGTTTCATAGCAAACAAGGCCCGAAAGAGTGCGAAGCAGGTAAAGGCTAACAGAAATTCTTTGTCGGTTATAAAAGAAAAACCCAATCAAAATACGGATTGAGTTTTTAAATAACATTAGTAATCTCTGCAATGCTGATGCTTTGCGCCTGCGGGCGGGCCGGGATGTGGGGTTGATTAGCTAAACAGGTATTCCACATCTTCTCTTGTCAGTGCTTTCACAAAAGAGCTGTCGTCAGAAATTAGGTCTTTAGCCAGTGCCCGCTTTTTATCCTGCAACAGGATGATTTTATCTTCAATCGTATCCTTGCAAATCATACGATAGGCAAAGATGTTTTTGGTTTGGCCAATACGGTGCGTACGGTCGATAGCCTGCTGCTCAACCGCGGGGTTCCACCAGGGATCAACGATATATACATAATCCGCAGCGGTTAAGTTGAGGCCTACACCACCCGCTTTTAGCGAAATAAGAAACACCCTTGTTTCTTCGTCACCCTGAAAAGATTCAATGGCCTTTTGACGATCAGGGGCCGATGTGCTGCCATCAAAGTATTCATACTTTATACCCAACTCTTCCAACTTCGTTCTTATAAGCGCTAACATGCCAAGAAACTGCGAGAAAACAAGCGCCTTATGGTTGCCAATATTTTCTGCAATCTCTCTTGATAACTCTTCTAGCTTAATAGAATGGTTTGGAAATTTTTCTTCTTCATTTAAAATAGCCGGCGAATCGCATATCTGGCGCAGCTTCATCAGGCCCTGCAAAATAGTCAACTGCGACTTTTGTATGCCCTGCTCTTCAATAGTGCCCATGATTTTTGCGCGGAAGTCGTTGCGATAAGCATCATATATTTTCCGCTGTTCGTCTTCCATTTCGCAGAAAAGAATAGTTTCTGTTTTATCGGGTAAATCTTTTGCCACCTGTTCCTTGGTGCGGCGAAGGATAAAAGGATACAATATTTTTTTAAGATGCTCTTTTTGCTCAGGTTCTCCAAACTTATCAATAGGTATGGCAAACTCCTGCCTAAAAAATTCGATAGAACCTAACATGCCGGGGTTTAGAAAATTCATTTGCGCATAAATATCAAACGTATTGTTTTGCAGGGGGGTGCCACTCATGCACAAACGGCTTTTTGCATTAAGCAGGGAAGCGGCTTTGGTTACCTTGCTTGATGGATTTTTTATAGCCTGCGATTCATCGAGAATTACATAATCGAGTTTGATTTGGGTAAAGAGTTTAATATCGCTGCGCAGGGTGCCATACGTGGTGATAATAACGTGATGCTTTAACAACTCTTCTATATTGCGGCTACGTAAAGAACCATGATGAATGTAATATTCTAACGATGGTGTAAATTTTTTTATCTCGTTTTCCCAGTTATAAATCAGTGTGGTGGGGCATACTACCAGTGCCTTCATTTCGCCATTATGACTTTCGTAGTAGTGCTGTAAAAACGAAAGTGCCTGCACAGTTTTACCTAAACCCATATCATCGGCTAAAATACCACCCCACGATACCTCGCTTAAATAATTCAGCCATTGAAAACCGGAGACCTGGTAAGGCCGTAGAATAGGCTGCAGGTTGCCGGGCGGTGGAATTTCCTTAATGGTATTAAACTCTTTTATCCGCTCATATTTTTCCTCCAACTGAATGGTTAGTTCTTCCGCATTGCGGTTTTCGTATAGTTCATCTATCACGCTCAGGTGGTAACGCGATAGTTTTAGCTTATCGGTTCGGCCTTCGCCTACCCTAAACAACAAAGAATATTTCTTCAGCCACTCTTCGGGTAAAATACCAAGCGTTCCATCATTCAGTTGTACAAACTGCTGCTTGTTGGCTATGGCTTTTTTTACCTCGGCCACGGTCACTTTCTGGTCGCCAAACAGGATGTCCACCTTGGCGTCAAACCAGTCGGTATGCGATGATATATAAATATGTGTTTGCGGCTTGGCTGTATTAAAACGGAAATTTTTCAGCGATTCGAAACCAAACACCGGCACCTTCGCTTCCTTCATGGCATCCACGAAAAGAAAAAACCAGTTGTTGCGCAACACCTCGGCCCCTTTTAAGGCTAAGGCAGCACCATCATCAAAAGCTACAAAATTGGAGTGCAGTATTTGCAGCTTGTGAAGAAACTCTTTCTCTGCTTCGCGGTTGCGGTGCACCACCACTACTTTATCATCGTGCGGAATAATCAATTCGCCACGGTCTTTGCCTTTTACATCAAAACCTTTATAAGTGTAAATGGGACTAAAGACTAAATATTCACCTTTCTCCTGTAAAAAAAGCTTTGTTTCAGGCTCACCGTCTTTTACTTCATCAATAAGACTTCTGTCGAAGTGAACGTTGTATTCTTTAGTAAGCGGCATTACCGTACGCAACAAGGTTTGCGACCAATCGGCTGCTTTAATTTTTCGTGTACCACTTTCAGGAAAGCTTGCAGCAGTTTCTACAGCTTCTTTGCCCTCCCACAAATACAATTGATGATTGTACAGATAAATCAGAGCTGCCTGTACTTCATTTTCTGCCAACGAATGCGGGACGCTGCCTGGTTTTACATAACATTCCAGGCTAAAGTGGTCTCCCTGCTTTGCTACGTTAAAATAAGGGGTAAGATATTGATTGCTTACCTCTATTTTTTTCAGGTTGGCTGTTTTAAACGCCGTGTTTTTTAGTAGCGAAAAAGAGGGTGCAGTCGTGAAGTCAGCAAACAGTTTTTTAAGCCGGGGTAAGAGATATTCAGCAATCAGGCTTTTTGTCTCTTCCGGCAATTCATCGCCTTCCTGGTGTACAATATTTTCCCAAAAACCGGCAAAAGGTGAGTTGCGGCTTACGTATTTATTGACTTCCGCATCCTGTAATTTGCGAATGAGTACCAGCAGGGCTTTATCATCATCGCTATAGCGCTCTGTTTCTACATACCGTGTCAGCTCCAGCTTTTCTGCATTGCCGGCAAACGAACCTTCCTCATCCATTTCACCTTCTATTACATCAATGCTAAAAAACGGGTACAATGTTTTATTGAAATTGAAAACAATGCCAAGGCGCTTTGTTATAATAGATTCCACTGTCTTTGCCTCTTCTTCAGCCACTTCTGCTTTTTCGTACCGGGGCACAGAAAGCGGCGCCGGGGCCACAATTCTTTTTATGCTGCTATCCAACACTCTTAAATAGGGCTTGCCATCTTTATAACTGAATTCAAACTTGCCCTTTAAATCATCTTTTAATGAATAGCCATAAGCTTCCAGGAGCTTGTTTTTTTCTTTGTCCCAGTTGCGGATCGTTTCGAAATAATACTGCCCTTTTGTTTGCAACAGGTGCAGAAACACCATCACTTTTGGCAGGCAAAGTAAATGTTGAGCATCCTCGTAATCGGAGCTGGTGTCAAAGTTTCGTTCATCGTTTCGGCGGATAAGAACCGAGTAGTCGTGACCATCTATTGTAACGGTTGCTTTTACGGTTTCTTCCTTAGCGGTTTCAATAACAGGCTTCTTTTTTTGAAGATGCTTTTCCGCCTGGTCAACAATATCGTGGCTTGATAAAAGATGAATGGTTTTTAAATCAATGGCTTTCATTTTTGCCACGGTATGACGCTGGTCGTAGGCCGCATCATCGGCCACCAACTGGCCTTTATCCATCATTTCCTGCAGGCGAATAAGAGAGGCGGCCTCATGGCGGCAGATATCGCCAAGATTATAAGGGCAGGTGCAACGGAGCGAAAGCGTTTTAGGGTCTTTATAGTTTTGAATAGTAACCTTATAAAATGTTGCGTAGCTATCATCCTTTACACGAAGCATTGCTGAGCCAAAAAGGTCGTCGTGCTCTGCCAGCTCCACAAAGCCGATAGCATGAATTTTTTTACCACGGCGAATGACTTCATCGGAGCCGTGGGTGTAAACGTATTTGAGTAAATGAGGTAACGCCATAGAAAAAGTTAGCCGTTTACAGCAGGCAGCAAGCAGTGAGGATACAAACTGCCTACCGCCTATTGTTCAAAATAGGCCAATCGACAAAACTAAATGAAACTTTCCCGTAATTAGTAGGGGTGATAGAATATTTTACCGTTAAAATTATTGGCGCGGCCGGCAGAAAACTTTACCTTTTGACTACTAATTTCCCATCAATATACTCGGGTAAGATATTGGCTACATCAGGCGTAAGGCAATGGCGAATATCTTGCTCCAGCCCAAAATTGATTAAGCGATGATAATGGGAAGCGTTATTCTTCTTCATAAACTCATACATATCGTCTTTGGCAAAATTGTACAGGTTCTCTGCAATATGCGAGGCATCGCAATTGATAGAAAAATGTTCTTTTACCCTTGTTACAACAGCACCTGCAAATAGCGTGTCTTCAATATTTGGCTTGTCCTTCCAGGCAGCGCAGCCGAGAATGACATTCTTTTTCATGGCAATTAAATGATCGCAAACGGCCGAGAGATTTAAGAAAGCTCCAGTGATAATTTCGGTAGCGCCTTTTGCCAATGCCATGTGCAATAGCCGGGTACCATTGGTTGTCGTAAGCACTAAAGTTTTTCCTTTGATAAAGCTTTCCGGATATTCGAACGAAGAGTTGCCGTATTGCAGTCCGGGAGCAATTTGCCCATCGCGTTCACCGGCAGTAACACAAGCTATTTGCGTTCCTAACTGAATGCACCGTTCAACACTGTCAACCGGTATTATTTCTTTGGCACCATTGTATAAAGCAGTAGCTATAGTGGATGTGGCACGAAGAATATCAATTACAACAACAACCGTGTTTTTTACATCGTATAAATGCAAAAGTGCAGGAGAGAGGCAGGTATAGAGAGTTGGTTTATTCATTATTTATAAATTGTTTCCACTGATCGCTTTCGGCTACTGTTTTAATTTCTTTATTCCTTTCTGTTAGCAATCGGGCCATGTAATTTTGTAAAAATATTTTATTGATCAATGTTCCAAAAAATCCAAACGGGGCCTCAAAATAAAACTGGTCAATCATTAGAGTTCCCTTATTCAGGGGTTTGAAATAATGTTCATGCCTCATTTTTTTGAAATCACCTTTTAGCATTTCGTCGGTAAAGGAATACGGACAGTCCATTTTTGTAATATGAACTTTTAGTATCCGCATTTTAAAAAGATGTTTTGCCTGCCCTGTTACTTCATCACCCTTATTCATCAATCCCGATTTAATGCCGGCAATACTTTCTTCTTTGTGATGTATCATAGAAGACTTATGTAAATCAACACTTCTGCTTAAATCAAAAACAACTTCCGGCGAAGCTTTTATGAACGTCTCTAAATAGATAACCGGCATCAGGCAAACGGCATTTTCACCACCTTGGCCTGTAATAATTTGTCCCGCACTTTTATATAGATAGTGGAGTCGATAGCTGCATCTTCTACCCGCACATAACCCATGCCTATGGCTTTGCCCAAACTTGGCGATTGCGTGCCGGACGTGACATAACCGATAGCTATTCCTTCCTTGTCGGTTATTACATAATGGTTACGGGGAATGCCTTTGTCTACCATTTCAAAACCGACCAGCTTACGCTTAATACCTTCCGCTTTTTGGGCTTCAAAGACCTCTTTCGATATAAAGCTTTCCTTGCTCAGTTTTGTTATCCAGCCTAAGCCGGCTTCCAATGGCGAAGTGGTATCATCAATATCATTTCCATACAAACAAAAGCCCATTTCTAAACGGAGCGTATCTCTTGCAGCTAAGCCGATTGGTTTTAAGCCTTGCACTTCGCCGGCCGCAAAAATGGCGTTCCAAATTTTATCTCCCGCACCATCTTTATCTTCAAAATAAATTTCAACACCGCCGGCGCCGGTATAACCTGTTGCACTTACCAGTACATTTTTTACACCGGCAAATTCACCTTTTGTAAACGTGTAATATTTCAGGTTTAAAATATCCATTTCTGTCAGCGGCTGTAAAATCTTTGTAGCGTTCGGACCTTGTATCGCCAGCAAGCAGGTATCATCGGAGATGTTGTGCATCTCCACTCCTTTATCATTATGCTGCTGAATCCAGTCCCAGTCTTTTTCGATGTTGCTGGCATTTACTACAATCATGTAAACTTTGTTCTCCTCAACACAGTAAACCAGTAAATCATCTACAATACCGCCCTGTTTGTTGGGCAAACAACTGTATTGCGCTTTCCCGGCAGTAAGTTTTGATGCATCGTTTGTAGTAACTCTTTGAATGAGGTCCAGTGCGTTTTCGCCTTTCAGAATAAATTCACCCATGTGGCTTACATCAAACACTCCGGCGTTACGGCGCACGGCATGGTGTTCTTCGTTAATGCCACTATAACTAATGGGCATATTGTAGCCTGCAAATTCCGCCATCTTAGCGCCACGTTCAATATGCTTTCGGGTGAAAGGAGTACTCTTCATGTATAAAATTTAGGGGGCAAAAATAATGTGTGAACCGGGATTTACAGGATTGTTGCGATGTTTAGGATAGATTCATCGCAAACACATCGAACCTGCCAGGTAAAAACGACCCTCAATCTCACAAATCCCGGCACTCCTGTGAATCCCGGTTCACACAGAAAAGCTCCCAATTTCTTGGGAGCCTCAAGTTTTCATGCCCATGCATGATCAACTTCAACCGAGTTTAAAATATGGTAGGTACAAAAGGCATCGACACTGGTGTGGGCAGGTCGCCGCCTATTTCTTTCTTCTTTGTTGTTTCTTCACCTTCGGGTTGTACGTAGGTATCCCGCTGTTTACTGTTTTGTAAAGAATCCAGTATTATTTTATAAATAGAGTCTCTCCTGTTGTTATCGGGCGTAGCAGGCTTTTCTGTTTCTGTTTCCGGAATACCTACCTGTTTTAAATCACCGTCAGCTGTCATATAATAATCCGTATCTGGCTGCCAATCGTAATAGCGGTTGTTATCCCATTCAAAACGGAAATCCCTGCGGTTCCAGTTGCGCCTTCTGTTGTGGTTTTCTGTTTCACCTACCCGGATATCATAGGGGTTCAGTTTTTCACCTACCGAGTTATCAAAGCGGATTTGCTTGCCTACCGGAACCTTAATTTCCACCAGTACTTTTTGCCCGCGAAATTTATCGCCTTCACCAATTCCAAAGCCGCTGCCTAAGGTTAACACGCTATCAAGGTTTGTAACCCGGTAGTCTATTTTTTCGGCACGTTGTGAAGCCACGTTACGATTATGACCAGC